>CAZUGG010000134.1:0-10580 GCA_964619905.1 uncultured Dehalococcoidia bacterium | reverse complement strand
TGGAAAAGAGCGAATTTCATGAGAGAGTTTGGCCCACCCGATCCTAGTCTGCCGCCTCCTCTTTGTGGACTTGTTGCGCATACCAGTTCACGATCTGAGACCCCGTCGCCGTCCATGTGGCTTCCGACGATAGCACTTGCCCGAGTGCCTGATCGAGGTGTTTGATTCGGAAAGCCTGTCCTGTCATCCAGGGGTGCAAATTCAGCACCAGAAGCCGACCGTTGCGCGCTCCGTCTTTCCTTAGTTGGGTGAAGGCCTCAACGATCATGCGTCCCCAGCGACCTACTTCAAGACGACGGTCCCACAGCGCTTCTACGTCATCGAGTGGGTAGGTGACGGGTAACGCGTAGAGTTTTCCCTTGGGCACCTTTAGAACATAGGGCTGTTCGTCATTAACCCAATCGCAGAGATACCGTACCCCAGCCTCCGCCAATAGTGCCGGCGTTCTTGGGGATTCACCGTACTCCGGGCCAAGCCAACCCTGTGGGGTTGACCCAGTTAAGTCTCGTAGAGTCGCCAGAGATTCGGTGATGTGAGATCGTTCCTCATTCACCGTCATGCGGCTCGTGATCATGCGGTTTACTGAATAACCATGGCCGATCAATTCAGCGCCGATCTTCAGGCAGTGTTTAGCCACGAATGGGTAGTGCCGCGCGGTTAGGACGTCCATAGCAACCGTAGGGGTGATTCCGTGTCGCTCTAGGACCTCCAAGATTCGGAAGACGCCAACGCGGTGACCGTATTCTCGATGCGACCACCGCGTTACATCAGGATGAGGTCGGTTGCCGTACCCACCCGATAGAGACGGAGAGATGTATGAACCTTCGGGGGGTTCCCACTCTAAATGTTCCAGGGTGATGATCACGCAGAGTGCCACTGGCGCTTGATTTGGCCAGTGTAACTTCGGGCGACTTTCGTTGAGTGGGCGGTAGTCGTAGTGCTGGTGGTCGGGGCCCCGACCGAGCTTAGGGACAACATAGTCGTGATCGAGCATCATGACTCCGTGCCCGCACCGATACTTGCGGCGTGCATCACCACCTTGTCGTAGTAATGCTCCATGTAGTACTCAGCAATTTCATCGGTGGTTGCTTGCCACACGCTGTCGTGAGACAGGATGTAGTCCAGGATCTCATCTAGGTAGCCTATTCGATGCGGCCTTCCGATCATGAATGGATGTATGGCGATGCACATCAGTCGTCCGTTCTGCACACCCTCTTTGTAGAGTTGGTCGAACTGCGCCTTGCATGAATCTGCAAAGTAGTCCGCCTCGAAGTGGGCGCTCATCATTGGCACGTCGTTCAGTTCGCCGGTATAGGGTATGCAGAGAAATTTACCTTTGCGAACCTTGATAGGGATAGGTTGATCGTCGAACTTCCAGTCCGTCTGGTACCGGAAACCCGCCTCGGCGAGCAGGTCGGGCGTAAGATCTGTGTTCGATGCCCCTGGGCCTGACTGGCCGGTGATCTCCTTGCCTCCGGTAAGCTGACGGAAAGCCGCTCGAATTCCGACGTAGAAATCAGCCTCTTGTTCTTCAGTGAAGTCGGTGATGGCACGAGTGTTGTAGAAGCCGTGGTTTACGAACGTCCAGTTCCGAGCAAGCATTGCCTCAGCGATCTCAGGGAAGTGCGATAGAACACCAATGTTGAGGGTTGTTGAGCACTTAATGTCGTACCGGTCGAGGACTTCTAACATGCGCCAGAATCCCACCCGGTTTCCGTAGTCCCGAAGCGAATACTGCTGCACATCGGGGTGCGGTGTCCGCGGCCAAGGGTCAAATGGGGCCTGGGGTGGTAAATACTCATAATGCTCAACATTGGGTGCGATCCACAGGGCCACGCGAGCTTCGTTGGGCCAACGGATGATCGGCCGGTCTATCATCGGCAGATAGTCAAAGCGATTCGGTTCCAGTGACATCATGGACGGCTTCAACCGAGTGCGCCGCGCTCCTTGTGAGTTTTGGCTTCTTCGAGGTAGTCTTCGAGGCCCTCTTCTAAGGTGAATGCTGGCTGGAAGTTGAGTTCGTGGCGCAGACGCTCACCACTCACTAGATGCAGTGAGACCTCAATCTCGTCGTTAACTTCGATTGCGGCGTTCGGTAGGAGTTTTTTAGCATGCGCCGTGTAGTCGCCCACGGGTCTGCGCTCCGCGGCCATGTTGAACACGCGATGCTGGGGCGAGGGTGAGTTCAGGGCGCAGCTCCATGCCTTGGCCGCATCCTTGACGTAAATCCAGTCGATCATGGTCTCGTTGGGTGGCATCTTAATCGGTTTACCCTTTGCTGCTATCTCTGGTCGCACCATAAAATGCTGTTGTGGTGACATGTAGCGCTGTCCGCGTCCGAGTCCGAAAACTGAGACCGGACGAAGCCCGACCACGTCGAGCCCATACTGTCGGTGATAGACATCCGCAAGCTGTTCGATGAAAAGCTTCGCGGCACCATAAAGGGTGTTCGGTACTGCTGGGGTCTCCTCGTTGTGCTCCTCGTCATCGAGGGACATACGGGTACCGTAGACGGCTACGGATGAGGCATAGACGAGCCGACGGACCCTTTGGGCATGCGCAGCATGAAAAACGTTTGCAGTTCCATTGCAGTTGATCTTAACTGCTTCAACGGGGTTCGCTTCGCTACCGCCCATAAGGAGAAACGCTAGGTGCACGACCCGGTCTACTAAGAAACGATCCATCACGTTAGCCAACTGTGCATAGTACGTGCACTCGCCCTGGACCAGCGTAAGGAAATCTTGGATGTCCTGGATACGATCCGTGTTCAAGTGCGAGTCGAACAGCACGAGGTCCTTCTCTCCGTCGATGTTAAGAAGATATCGTGCCAGATGTGAGCCGAGAAACCCGGTACCACCGGTGATAAGGATTGCCATCGTCCTGTCCTGAGTGAGGCTAACCCGAACTATGGGAATGCCTAACTGAGGTGATTCTGCCTGCACACGCTCCTTGGGTCAACGACTGGATTAGATAACGGACTAAGCTCCAGTCCGGTGTCTGGATAGCTGCCGCACCGTGGTGGGGGGGGCTTGCTACCTGGTTGCACCAACTCGCATGAATCCCTAGAGTTGCACCGGCGGCTGGAGTGAATCTGTAATAGGAGGTCTCCTTGGAATACAAAGATCTGATCGTTGAGCGGAACGGTCATATCATGACTGTGATTTTTGACCGACCTCATGCGCTAAACGCGCTCTCCCAAGAAATGCTCGATTCGCAGGCCGCCGTTTGTGAGGAGATAAATCGAGATGACGAAATCCGTGTGGTGATCTTCACTGGTGCAGGGCGAGGCTTCTGTTCCGGCATCGATTTGAAGCACACCGACATGACGAACAGTCGACTTGAGCGTCTCGAAATGAAGCCCGAATACAGTGTCGTCGCGAAGATTCTCAACGTCGACAAGCCCACTATCGCTGCGGTCAACGGACCCGCCGTCGGAGGCGGCCTTGCACTGGCTCTCGAATGTGATATCCGAATCGCCTCTGACAGGGCGACGATGTCGGCGATCTACGCGCGTATTGGGATGCCTGTGCTTGATGGTCTGGGGGACCTTTTGCCAAGGGCGGTGGGCTTGTCGCGAGCATTGGAGATGCTCTACACAGCTGACATTCTTGGAGCCGATGAGTGCGAGCGAATAGGTCTAGTTAGTCGGGTCGTGCCCCACGATCGACTCATGCCTGCTGCATACGATCTCGCTGAGCAGATAGCGTTCCGGCCTCCGGTGGCGCTTCGGCTTTCAAAGAACGTGGTTATGGCCGGTCCCCGTCACGCCTACGGTAAGTTGATGTTTCACCATGCCGTAGCCGTTGCGAAGAATCTAAGTGCCGCTTCCCACGATATTGCTGAGGGAGGTCGGGCCTTTGCTGAGAAGCGAGAGCCGCAGTTCAAAGGGCGTCAGGGTCCGGACACCGAGAACGCCCGGTAGACTCCGCTGAAGATTCACTGCTCGGGCACGGCGCCGGCTTCTATAAGCGGGACTAGAAAAGGTAAATGGGCATATTGCACCCGAGCCCTCTCTCGGGATGGCCCAAAAGACTAAGCGGCACTATGCCTTAGGTCGCGAGCCAAATGCTTCTACCAGGCCACGAGTTCATCTTTACGCATCAACTCGATGTCGGTCGTGGAAAAGCCGAGCTCCGCTAGAATCTGCGGTCCATCTTCACCAAGAGCATGGGGTGGTTCGGCTCGAGACGGCGTCATGGAAAAGTGAGCAGGGGGTCCTTGGCGCATGAACCGGCCGATGGAAGGGTGATTAGTCTCCACGATAAATCCGTTCTCTTTGACCGTAGGGTCAGTAACGAAAAATTCCCCCAGGGATGTCTGCTCGGCGCACACTGCGCCAATACCCTCCGGGGCGAGAATGGACTCCCATTCTTCCGCAGGGAGCTCCTTGAACGTGAGCCCGAGGGCAGCTGTGAGTTGTCCGTCGTGTGTGGACCGGGCCTCATGATCGGCAAATCGTCTGTCTCTGATGAGATCATCCCTGTCAATTAGTTGGCATAGTCGCTTCCACTCCTCCTGAGTGGTGCAGGTCAGGGAGATGAAGCCGTCGGCCGTTCGGTATAGTCGTTCCAGCGCGGAGAGGCCTCTTAGTAGGCGATCAGGCTGCTTCCTCGGAGGCTTCCCTTTGTAACGGATGAAGTCGTCAGAAGACACGTACGAGTTGCTGGTGAGCATTGTGGTTTCCAGATACTGGCCCTTGCCCGTCCGTTCCCTGGTGAAGAGCGCTAGGGCCATAGCTGTACCAACTGCCACCGCGGCCGAAACGTCGGGGCTACCTTCATTTGCCCTGAACATCTCGAGGCTCTTAGAGTCCACCTCGTCTATGGTCATGGGTTCATCGCAAGGCGGTGGTTCGTTGCCCTGGCCGAGTTGCCACAGCGCACCTCCTGCAAGTGCACCGGCCGTGGGATGAAAGGCAGCGCGTCCTGCACCTGGCCCCCCAGATCCATACGAGCCCGCGTACAAGTAGACGATTTCGGGGTTAATCCCTTTTATAGTCTCGTAGTCAACGCCCAGTCGCTTTGGGGCGTCGCCTCGCATGTTGTGCATGATGGCATCGGCTTTCCCCACAAGTCTGTGTACAAGGTCTTGCGCTTCCTTGCGCCTGAGGTCGACCGAAAGGCTTTCCTTGCCATGAAACGTCTTGCTCCGGCCCTTAGTTCTCGTACGGAATTCATCGCCGACCAAGGACTCGATCTTGATTACGCGGGCGCCCATATCCGCGAGTAAAGACGTGCCTAGTGGGGCTGCCAACCAAGTTGAGAAATCGAGGATTGTTAACCCGTCGAAAGGATGCTTGGGTGCCGCGACTTCCCCTGGCACCGGTACTTCTTTGAGAGATGGTCGGTCAAGGATTTCTTTCGTGTGTGCACCAATTCCCGGAGCCGCATTTTGGATCACAGATGGAGTTTTGCTGAACCGCACTAGTGGCCCGATCTGCTTCGTGAGGCCCAATTCGGGGTCGTCGAGTTCTATAACGCCCCCATTGTGGATAGTCTGGGGGTGGTCCATGCATTCTTGAGTAGACTGGAACCTGTCCCCCGCTAGACCCCGCTGGATGTAGAGGTCGAGCCATTCGTCGAGCGTCTTTTCTTGCATCTTATTGAGGATGATGCGCCTTAGCTCGATGCAATCTTCTCGGCTCGCAAAATTGAACGGCGCCCCCTTGAACTTCTCCTGGTGGAAGATGTAGTTCAGGCCCAGTGTTTCCATCCACATTGGGAATAGCCGAGCGGTGTTGTTGGTCATCTGCATCCACTGCCCGTCTTTCGTCCTGGCAACCATATAGTTGAGTAGAAGGTGGTTCGGAATCTCGCCACCCCTGGAGGAGGGGCCTAGAGCCCCTGGGTCCTTGACTATGCCCAGTTCGACTTGTGTAGGAACAGATGCGGTGGCGTCGTAGCAGGTCATGCCCTGGTAGAGACTGGTATCTACGCGTTGACCCCTGCAAGAGAGGTTACGTACTCGAAGGGCGCAGAAGATCCCTTGAACAGCGATATTGGCCGCACTCCAACTCGGGTCCGGCCGGACCCGGAAGAGCGGACCCTTTAGCCCAGTCCAACCCGCCAACGATTCGTAGCCGCCACTCTTGGCTTCGACCACACTGTCATAGGATGGAAAATCCTTGTAGGCGCCCTTCGAGCCGAAAGCGGTGATTGAGCAGTAGACGAGACCGGGATTAATCTTCGAGAGATCGTTGTACCCGAGCCCTTTGTCGTCCATGGATCCGGTGATTCCATTTTCCAAGACCACGTCAACTTCATGAACTAGTCTGCGCGCTGACTCACATCCCGATTCAGAGTTGAGGTCAAGTACGACGCTCTTTTTTCCCCGGTTCCACATTCTCCATGCGGGCATTGAGCGGAGTGGATCGCCGCCCGGCGGCTCCACTTCTATTACTTCGGCTCCGTTGTCGGCCATGATCATCGTCGCCACACTAGGAGCAAACCCTGATCCGAAATCTAGTACCGAAATGCCTTCGCAGGCTTGAGGCATGGTCTCCTCCGTGGCGAGTTGCGCCGAACGCATGATACTCAGGGCTGTCACTAAGTTGAAATCGTAGTGATCGTTGAAGGAGCTTGGATTGCCCCGGCGTTGGCTCACCGGTAGACTCCCAAGGATCCATCGCAGCGAAGAGAGTGTGCTGATGAAATACGGCGTGATTTCGACCGACGACCATCTTCAAGAGGGCCCTGAAACTTGGACTGCCCGCATGTCCAAGAACAAGTGGGGAGATCGGATCCCTCAGGTCAAGCGCGGCGACAATGGAGAGGACGCGTGGTACATCTATGGCCAGCCGAGGTTGGCTGGTTACAGCGGCAAGCTTGGTGTAGTGAGCGGGGCATTAGAGGACCGGGCTCAGTTCGCTCCACGCGTCTGGGCGGATATGCCGGTGGCATCCTACGTGCCCGCGGAGCGTGTTAAAGCGATGGATCAAGACCGGGTAGATGTCCATTCTTTCTTTGGGAATGTCGCTGGTGTTGCCGGCAACACGTTCCAAGACCCTAGTTATCCAGCAGAGTTCCGCTTAGAGTGCCTGCGAGCTTATAACGACCTTCAGATAGAGGAGTATGCGGAGCCTTATCCAGGGCGCTTCATCACTCTTGCCGCGCTACCTCTCTGGGACGTTGACGAAGCCGTAAAAGAGACCAGGCGCACGGCCAATAGAGGGATCAAAGGGATTAGCTTTGTATTTCCGCATCAGTTCGGCTATCCCCACATAGTGGATCCCTACTGGGATCCACTATGGGCTGCGGCGCAAGACGCAGGACTTTCGATTAATTTCCATATTGGGACCGGGGGCAGTATGGGTCTCGACGCTTCGGCTCTGTGGGAGGGACAGAGTGACATGTTTCGTCTTGCCGCTCTCTCGACTTGGAGCATTTCCTCGAATACGCAGGTCATGAGCATCCTGCTTTTTTCGGGGATCATGGAACGGTTCCCCGAATTGCGCTTCGTCGCGTCAGAGAGTGGGTTGGGGTGGGTTCCCTATCTACTAGAGGTGGCCGACCACCAATGGGACCGGCAGAAGCTAGGTCGGGAGGGCATGAGCCTTCGACCTAGCGCCTACTTTAGGCGGCAGTGCTACGTCAACTTTTGGTTCGAGGTGTTTGGCCTCAAAACCCGCGACGAGATTGGTATAGACAATATCCTGTGGGAGTCGGACTTTCCGCACCCGACTTGCACTTGGCCCAACTCCCACCGTTACATTGAGCGCGCAATGGGGGATTGGCCAGAAGAGGAGCGGCGGAAGGTCTTAGTGGAGAACGCGGGCAAGGTCTATAATCTCGACATCGATTAGTTACCCACGCGGCCGGCATCGGTGACTAGGGTTATCTCGCGAGGATGATCTCCTCGAACTGATCCACTGCGGACTGTGCGCGTTCCTTCAACAGGTGCGGTGGGGCGCTCCCCAGTGGATGAGGAACGACCGCTAGAACTTTGCTTGCGGTTGGGTTAAGCTTCCCCCCTTCTCTGAGGCTCAGCTATGCAACCGCTTTCGGGCGTCAAGGTCCTTGATTTCACCTGGCATCTGGCTGGACCGTACGGCACGAAACTGCTTGCTGACTACGGGGCGGACGTGACAAAGGTCGAGTTGCCGGTCGCTGGCGACCCGGCAAGGCGTTACGGTCCGTTTCCCGGCGATAAGCCTCATCTTGAGCGTTCGGGTCTGTTCCTCCACGCCAACACGAACAAACGCTCGATCACACTCAATTTGAAGGACGATTCTGCTAAGGCCATTGCGATCGAGCTCGTTCGGGAAACCGATGTTGTCGTTGAGAGCTTCTCTCCTGGGGTAATGGAAAGGCTCGGCCTTGGCTACGAGTCATTGAGGAAGGTGAACCCGAATCTCGTTATGGGCTCGGTGAGCACGTTCGGCCAAACGGGACCTTATCGCGATTGGAAAGCAACTGATATTACGATGTATGCGTTGGCAGGATCTCTCAAAACCATGGGGGTTCCGGCTAAGGAACCACTGCGTAACGTTGATCATCTTACCGAGTATCAAGCGGGAAACATGGCCGCAATGGCGATCATGGGCGCCGTCCTGCAACAGCACTGGCAAGGCGAAGGGCAGTACATAGATATATCGTCTTACGAGGTTGCGACGGGGAGCGCTGATCGTCGGCTCACTTATGGCCTCGGATATGAATACACTGGCGACGTCAGTGAGCGATTAGATGTACAGCACATGGCTCTGCCGGCTGGGAACTACCCTTGCGCCGATGGCTTCCTGAATTTCATGGTTTCGCCACCACGGCGATGGCCTGCGTTGTTTCAGATGTTGGACCAACCTGACTACCTTGAGGACGAACGTCTTCGAGATGCCTCCTTCTGGGAGACTCCCGAAGCCCAAGAACTCGTCGACGGGCTTCTCTACCCGTGGCTTATGGAACGGACGCGTGCCCAGGTAGTTGAGGAGGGCCAGGCAGCCCATCTACCGGTAGCCGGGATCAATTCGCCTACCGAACTGCTTAATGATCCTCACTACGAGGCTCGAGGTTTTTTTGTGAAGGCGGATCACCCCGAAGCGGGTCGGATCCCCCACCCAGGCCCCACAATGTTTCTTAATGGAGGGGGTTGGGCAATGCGCCACACTGCGCCGTTACTGGGCCAGCACAATCGGGAAATTCTGTGCGGCCGGATAGGTTTATCCCCCGGCGAGCTTGCGATCCTTCGCGGCCAAGGAGCTATTTGATGGGTGGCCTACCCCTTTCACGTATCCGGATCCTTGATTTCTCCCTCGTTTGGGCGGGGCCCTTTGCGGTGATGATGCTCGGCGATCTTGGAGCCGAAATCATCCGAGTCGAATCGCGGCGGCATCACATAACCAACACCCGGGGGTTTGTACCCTGGCCTCCTGATAAAGAGTTCGTTTCACGACTGGGGCATATGGCTGGTGGCTATGTCGACAAAGACCCGGCGGGGAATCCCTGGAATCGGCACGCACTTTTTAATAGCCTCGGGAGAAATAGGCGCTCCGTAGTGGCCGAGATTGGCACTGAAGAAGGACATAGGACAGTAGAGGAACTGGTCAAGATCTGTGATGTGTTTATTGAAAACAACTCTATGGGGATGATGGCTCGGCACGGATTGGACTACGAGTCTGTTCGAAAGATCAACCCGTCGATCATTTACGTAACGATGCCGCTTTATGGCTTGAATGGCCCCTACCACACCCACGTGGGATTTGGGTCGCAGGGAGAGGCGACAGCTGCATATCTTCATCTCAGAGGTTATGAAGGTGAAGGGCCCGAGACTAACCACGGGTCCAATCACATGGATGCTTCTAGCGGCATCGCGGCCGCTTATGCGACGTTGATGGGCATCTATCAGCGCGACCGAACTGGAAAGGGCCAGTTTATAGAGGTGTCACAGACGGAGCATATGACTCACCAGGTAGGGAGTGCGTTGATGGATGCGGCGATGAATGGTCGGGACCGTATGCCCATCGGTAACAAGGATGAACATCGCGCACCCCAGGGGGTTTACCGGTGTCGTGGTGAGGATCGGTGGATCGCGATCAGCGTGGGTTCGGACAAGGAGTGGGCCGGGCTTTGCACTGCTATGGGTCGGCCGAAACTTGCCCAAGACCCTGAATACATGAGTAACTTGGCGCGCCATTTACGCCATGACGAAATCGACGTGGCAATCTCGGCTTGGACCGAAAGCCGTGAGGACAGAGAGACGATGGAACTATTGCAGTCTCATGGTGTCCCTTCCGGTATGCTCTCGGATGACGGTGACCCCTATATCGATCCCCACCTCACGGAGCGAGGTTTCTATCGGGAGATGGAACAAGCCGCCTGCGGTCGTCATCGATATCCCGGCCACGTATTTCAATTTGTTGGCAAGGAACTCCAGTTTAAGTTGCCGCCACCTTTGCTTGGAGAGCATAACGACTGGGTTTATGGTGATTTGCTTGCTTTGTCCGAGACTGAAATTGAGCGTCAGAAAGGCCTTGAACTCATCGGCGAAGGGTATCTCCCCGATGTGACTTAGGGTTTTCCCCGTCTCAAAAACAAAGCCTCGGCTCTGTGCTGGAGCTTATCTTTGTAGGCGGGCGCCCTTCTTGCGTC
>CAZUGG010000133.1:0-11532 GCA_964619905.1 uncultured Dehalococcoidia bacterium | reverse complement strand
CGATTAATACACACTAAATAGCGCCAATTTGAAACCAATGGGCGCACAACTGGGCGCACATTTCAAAGAAAGGCCCCGGTCACTCATTTGAGGATCGGGGCTTTTACTTCAGTTGAGAGAGTGGTACCCCTGGCGCGACTCGAACGCGCGACACACGGTTTAGGAAACCGTTGCTCTGTCCACCTGAGCTACAGGGGCACTTCTGTAACAGAGCCAATTATACCGATGCCTGAACCTATTTAGGCGAACCCTAATGGGTCAGAAGCAGTGCCAGTCGAGAAAGTGCCGTCACCGTCTGTTAGCTCACAACGCCGACGTCAGCGTTGTGAGGCTGCTCGAACAGATCTTCCAAAAAGCACAGTGTCTTGAGGACACCTAGATCGTCACGCTGGTTGCCGATAACTTGTAGACCAATCGGTAACCCGAGGTTCGTCTTTCCCACACAAACTGTTCCTGCCGGGTTACGCGTCATGTTAATTCCGTAAGTAAATCCAACCCACCCTCGTGTTTGCTTGCCGTTGATCGTGCCATAGGCCGAATTAATTTTCGGCGTTTGTCCGCATGCAGTGGGCGTAACGATGAAGTCGCCGTCCCTAAAGGCCTCCACAAGCTTCCCATTTAAGTAGTGGCAAGCATCAAGTGCGTTGGCATAATCAACGCCACTCACGTTCACGATACCGTGTTCGATTTGACGACGTAGATCCTCGTCGATCAAATCCCACTCAGGAGTCCCCAGCAAATCACCTTGAGCTCTTGCACGGGCTGCTGACCAAAATCGAAACCAGGGCTCAATTGGGTCCTCATCCCAGATAGTGTCCCGTACAACAACTTCTACCCCAGCGCGCCGCAGACTGGAGATGGCTTCTTCGCATCGCTGCAGCACTTCCTTGTCGACCTTAGCGAACCCCATCGTCGGCGACCAGACGACGCGCTTGGGTTTGTTGTCTTGATTCAGTTCATCGCGCCACGATTGGGCTGGCCGCGGCAGTCCAAATACATCGGTGGGGTCCTCTCTTACTGCAACATCCAGCGCGTAGGCAACGTCACGGACCCGAAGTGCCATTGGTCCCTTAACCGTGAGCAACCCCGATCCCGGTGCCGACTTCCCGCCCAAGGGAACCCGCCCTTGGCTCGTCTTTATTCCAGTAAACCCACAAACAGCAGACGGTATCCGAATCGAGCCTCCTCCGTCCGAACCAGTAGCTAGTGGAATCATCCCCGACGCAAGAGCTGCTGAGGATCCGCCCGAGGAGCCTCCCGAACTGTAATCAGGGTCCCAGGGATTGCAGCTTGCCCCGAAAGGACGATTATCTGTCACGCCTTTAAAGCCGAACTCTGGCGTATTCGTTTTCCCTAAAATCACACACCCGGCCTCGCGTAGTAGTCCTACCAAAACCGAGTCTTCCTGCGCTAACTCATCTTGGGTATGCAATGCGGATCCGAAGGTCGTAACGAATCCTCGCGCATCCTCGAGATCTTTAACACCTATTGGAATCCCAGCAAGTGGGCCCACCGGATCCCCCTGCTGAAGCCTTGCATCAATGGCGTTAGCTTGTTGTATCGCAGAATCGAAGTCCACTGCGCAAAAAGCATTCAACTTGGGGTTCAGAGCCTCGATGTTTGCGATTGCTGCCTGAGTCAACTCAAGAGCAGACATCCGGCGTCCATCTATGTCCTCGACCAATGCCTCAACAGTGGTTTGGCGAAAGTCCATAATTCCAGTCTTTCTCTGCAGCAATTCCCTGCCAAAGAATCTTCATGCCAGACTATCCCACGGGAGTTGTGCTCACAACAACTGGCAGATATCATTTTCATGATTTTTAATTCCTATCTCAGAAGATACCCACTCCACGATGGTTTAACTAATTAGCATGCCTAAGAAGCCTCCCGCCAACCAAAAGCTCGCCAAAACCACTTCCTTCGCGTGGGTTGCCAGTATCGTTCTCGCGGTCGCCCTCACCCTGGTCATAGCCGGCGGTGGTAGTGACGAACAAACCCACCACGACCACCACGACGAGCATCTCGCAGTTCTTGGGACAGCGAGCTCGACGGCAACGTTCGCAAGCACAACGGCCGCTTTTGCCGATGCCAAAGCATATTTCGCGAGCTCGACAGCCTATTTCGCGAGCACGACGGCCGCTTTCGCTAGTAGTACTGGCGTCTTCTCAGCAAGCTCGACGACAACAGACGGCGTCCAGTAAAGAGACCCAATGGACTATCTCAAACATCATTACGCCGGGGCCGTGAAATCCTAGCGCGAGCAGGGTTGTTCACTCTGGTGTTGGCGCTCACCGCTAGCTGCGGTTCGGGCGCTAACCAATCCCCTGATATAGACGCAACCATCGATGCCCGAGTAGCAACTGCTCTTGCAGGACAGTCCTCTGAGGACTCTAGCGCCGAGGTTTCTACGGCTGAAACACCTACCGCAGTAGTGCTCTACGTGGTTGTGACTCCAGCTCCGGTAGCCGCTACATCGACCCCTGCCTTGGCTGCTACTTCGTCTGCTGCTTTGGCCGCTACGTTTGCAAGCTCCTCCCTAACGTTCGCCAGCGCCGCTGCGGAATTCGCCAGCGCCGCCTCGGCTGTCGCCGCAACCACTACTGCTACTTTTGCAAGCACTACTGCTGCTTTCGCAACCACTACTGCTAATTTCGCAACTACTACTACAGATTTCGCAACCTTTAGTACGAACTCCGAGAATACCCCGTTAGCCCCCGCCTTTGTCACCACCACCGTAGCTTTCGCCAGTACGGCCGTGGCCTTCGCCAGTACCACCGTGGCTTTCGAACACACGAAGGTGGCCTTCGCTGCAACCACTCTAGCCTCCGGCAGCAGCACTGCAGCTTTCGCAGCTACCGCTGCGGCTTTTGCGAGCACCGCTAGCTCATTAGCGGACACTGCGGTGGCTTTAGCGCAAGCCTACGAAGCGTTGGCCTATTCCTCTCATATATCAGTGGCGCTAGAGGCATCCTCGAATTTTGCCAATGCCAGCATCTCTTTAGCTAGTACCACTATCGCCTTAGCAAACTCCACAGTAGCTTCCGCGAGCACAACGACTGCCCTAGCGACGACTGGCTCTTCAGATTCAAACACAACTTTTGCCCCCAACTTCGCGGGGGCTTCCGTGACATTGAAGAGTTCCCCCATCGTGCTCGAGGACACCTCGCCCTATTTGCACACCCCATCACCTTTACTGCCGCCTAGATTGGCAGCCCCACGACAACTAGTATCAAATGGTCGATCCGGGCGAACCCCATTAACAATCCCTGCCGAATACTTAACGGGAGGCTATGTGCACGAGCTCACGTACATAGCTATGGGCACTTTGCCAATGTTCTTCGAGCCCAGTGCCTTCACCGCGTGACCGCCGATCTTGACCTTCCGAAGATCCATCTTGTTCCGAAAGCTCTGTCCCAGAACCAAAAAAGAAGCGTCTGGCATAATGCCAGACGCTAGCAGTACGAGTAGCCTAATTCAGGCGAAATCGTAAAGCTTAGGCCTCGCAACATCTCTCAGCGGGGTTTCCGTTCGGCGCCATTTGCAGCACAGCCGGTTGCCTGACGTGCTGCTGGGGCAGCACTTCCTCTTCAATATCGTAGTTGACGTTATAGACTTCCCAATTCAGGCCATCTGGATCCTCAACCCAAAATTTGTCCTGGTTTGCGTGACAACAATCCACACCCATCTCTTCTCTGACCTTTAGCCCACACCCTTTGATCCGCTGCAACTCGTTTTGCACCTGTTCAGTAGAGTCGAGCTGAATGCCCAAATGCTGCGGCCTGCCCAAGGTTGGGCGATTAGCAGTTTCAGAGAGTCCGAGGTTCACGGGCACACTGTCCGGAAGGAATTTCACATACCCGGATTTGATTTTCGCGGCCTCAGCATCGAAGAGCTTTTCATAAAATTCGCGGCTCGCATCGATATCAATGACGCTCAGATGCACGTGTACTCTCACTGCTAACCCCGTCATCCTGTCACCTCACTCCTTATCAACCAATTCAGTGCCCGCACACCTGCGCTGCGAACAGCCGACAGTTCATCACCGCTATAATGCCACCATGTGAGCTTAGGCTCAGGGGAGCAAACTTGTCATCCTCTAGACTCTTATCGGTCGTCATATCGAGGTTAGCCTCGATCTTAATCTTCTTTCTTGTGGCCGTCACGATACCGGGTTATTGGGCACTGAGGACACTCACCCGTTGGGTTAAGCGAACCGATAGCTAAAACCCCCTTTTAGTCGGTAAAGGGAGGGCCCGCAGCTATAATGCCAGTCACATTGGCTCGGCCGCAGGGGGCTACAACATTGCGAGTCCTTTTGTGGATCATAATCGGAGCCTTCGTAATCTCCGGACTTGTTCAAGCCCTGATTGGCAGTTGCACACCTAAATAAAAATCTGTGCTCTGCCAGCATACTGAAGACGAACGCGCAGCGAAGGTAAAGGACTAAATGGGAAACATTACTGCCGGGCAGCTTCTAGCGAGAGCTCTCAAGGCTGAGGGCATCGATACATTCTTCCACCTCATGGAAAGAGAGCAGCTTATCTACGATCTTACCGAGGCCGGGCTGAAAGCCATCCTGGTCCGGAATGAGCTAGCTGCCGGCATGATGGCACATGCTTACAGCCGGGTTACTGGGAAACCTGGCGTCATCCTGACAGCTCCAGGACCCGGCACACTTAACATGCTGCCCGCCCTTGCGAACGCCCTTGCTGATGCATCTCCGGTAATCGCTTTCGGCTGCTCGGCGCACTTACTGGACCGGCATACGGACACTTTTCAGGAAATGGATCAAGTTAGGTTGATGGAGCCCGCCACCAAGTGGGCCGCACAATTGACACACCCGCACAAGCTAGCCGAGTTCGTCAGCACAGGGTTTCGTAAGGCCCTAGCTGCCCCCCAGGGGCCCGTTTATCTTGACTTACCAGCCGACGTAGCGGAGCAAGGTCCTCCCATTGATGAGATGGAGGCTAGACTCCCCGCAAAATATCGAACGGATTCCCGCCCTCTTGCTGATCCTGCGCTCACGAGAGAGGCTATTGACCTCCTGGCTAAGGCCGACAAGCCCCTGATATTCGCTGGAAGCGGAGTGCTCTGGTCCAAAGCTAGCGACGAACTGACGGAGTTCGCAGAGCTGACTGGGATTCCGTTTTACACCACCCCTCAGTCTCGAGGGGTCATCCCAGAGGACCGGGCTGGCTTCTTCGGCGGAGCTCGGTCGATGGCTTTCCGCGAGGCGGACGTAGTACTGGTAGTTGGGACCAGGCCCAACATCATCCCCACCTTCTTTCGGCCGCCGCGCTGGAGAGACGACGTCAAGCTCATCGTCGTCAACCTAGACCCCGAGGTTATTGGCCTGAACGCACCCGTAGAGGTCGGACTGTACGGCGACGCGAAAGCGGTGCTGCAACAGCTCATCTCCGACGCGCAGGGCCGCTTCCAGCCAGGCGAAACCGAATGGACCAAGAGTCTAGCCGATCGGGATGCCAGCCGATCGGCCAAAGAGTCTGCCCATCTGAACTCAGACCAGGTCCCCATACATCCGTTGCGTTTATGCAAAGAAGTTCGTGACTTTATAGACCGTAATGCGATTCTTGTTTCGGACGGTCACGAGACTTTAGTATTCGCAAATCAGTCGATACCTAGCTTCGTTCCGGGACACCGCCTTACGCCCGGGCCACACGGGACTATGGGGGTTGGCGTTCCCTTCGCAATCGGAGCTCAGGTAGCGGCACCTGGCACACAAGTCATGCTTCTAAGCGGAGACGGTGCGTTCGGTTGGTACGGCACCGAGTTCGACACCGCAGTCCGTTACCGCCTTCCCATCTTGTTCGTCATCTGTAATAACGGTGGTTACGCGGCGGCGTTCGAAGGGGTCGATAATCCACAACGAGAACTAGGATTCACTCGTTACGACAAGATGGCGGAGGGTTTGGGTGGCCATGGAGAGTTCGTGGAGAAGCCGGATGAAATACGCCCCGCCCTCGAGAGAGCTGCCAACTCAGGAAAACCAGCAGTCGTCAACGTAAAAGTGGATCCTTACGCCAGCGCCAGTAGCGCCGCCTTCTTCACAAGGCCCGGCCGTGAGGGAGTCGGTGACGTAGGTTGGTTCCGCTAGAGTCAGCGAAGATTATCTAGATCACATCTAACTTCTCCCCCAACCGTTCCCGTGTCGGCTCGGACCCCAATGGTCGGCACCTAGGAGGTGCATCAATGTCCGCAGTCTTAGAAGGCGTCAAGGTGCTCGACTTCTCTCGCATCGGTGCGGGTCCGCTCAGCGTTCAGATGCTGGGGGATTTGGGAGCGGACATCATCAAAGTCGAAGATGTGGATGGGGGAATGCTTGACCGCCGCGTGACTTACCCCTGGCTAAACGATGAAGCACTTCTCATCCTACAGATGAACCGCAACAAGCGAAGCATTGCCGTTAACCTCTCAACCCCCGAAGGAAAGGAGCTCATCCACAAACTAATCGCGGAGTCAGACGTCGTGGTCAGCAACTTCCGCCCCTCCGTCAAAAACCGGCTCAAGCTGACATACGAAGATCTATGTGAGATCAATCCCAGGATCATCTGCGTCGCGGTTTCCGGGTTCGGATCCACTGGCCCATACGCCGAAAAAAAAGGCCAGGACTTGTTGGCCCAGGCCATGAGCGGAGCGATGTGGATGAACAGCTTTGGGGATAACCCTCCAATACCAATTGGCACACTCATCGCCGACCTAGACACGGCCAAGCTAGCTGCATATGGCGTGCTGTGCGCATTTATCGCGAGGGAACGCTTTGGCGTAGGCCAGGAAGTGCAAGTTAACCTCCTTGACACCATGGTCGACCTCCAGATGCATGACGCTTTCTATCCGCTGAACGGAGGGGGAATGTATCGCCGCGGCCGCCATGGTCGAGGTAACAGTTTCGGCTCCGGAGTCCCCTACGGCGCATATAAGACCAGCGACAACAAGTGGATCGCCATCTCCGCTGGATTAGAGGAATTCTGCTATGCATTGGGCCTGGAGGATCTGACCCAGGACCCCCGTTTCGACACGTGGCAAAAGCAGCGCGAGCATCAGAAGGATCTGTGGGTCTTTGTCGAAGAGGCGATGGCGCAGCACACAGCAGAACAGGCCTTGGCCCTCTTTGAAGCTGCCGACATTTGGGCAGCCCCGGTCTACGATTACGAAGAAACATTTCTCGACCCTCAAGTCATCCACAACCAGATGCTGCTAGAGGTAGAGAACCCACAGGGCGGAACTTTCAAGACGACGGGAATCCCCGTCAAGCTCTCACGAACGCCCGCCAAGCCACACCGTCGCCCCCCGCGCTACGCTGAGCACACTAGTGAGGTGCTGCAATCCCTGGGCTATTCGGCCGAACAGATGAGAAGCCTCGCCGATAAACGAGTCGTCGTGCTGGGGAGTTAGAAATCTTGAGCAAGCGGGCGAGCGCCGCGCTATGGAAAGTTGTACCAGCAATGAGCCCGAATGAAGCAACTTGCCGTCTGAAGTTGCACCCGTCTCATATACGCATCTGTTAGCGCTTTTGTGTCGACACTTCCGCGGGGCTAAAAGTTTCCTTCTTCACCCGAGAGCCTCTCCAGAAAAGCCGTAGAGTCGAGCCGTGTTCAAACCGGCGATCTTCTCCTTCTCCTCAACAGATCTTCCCGCCAAGATGCCCTGCAGTATTTCGCGGGACTTAGGAAACGTACCCTCCGCATGCGGGTAGTCCGATCCCCACATGAGATTGTCAGTCCCTACAGCTCCATAGCTGGAGAGACCCATCTCATCCTCCTGAAAGCTGATGAAGACATTCCTAGCAAACGCCTCGCTAGGGAGCATTTTGAGAGTTCCACGAATCACTTTTCCATAGGCTGTCTCCCTATACACACGATCCATCTCACGTGCGAAGTAAGGAGCCCAAGCAATCTCATATTCTGCGCAGACAATCTTTAACAATGGAAACCGTTCGAACACCCCTCCAAATATCATCGCCCCCAGTGAATTCCTCAATGGTACGTCCCTATTAGTAAGCCCCACCGCACCATCAACTTCCGGCCTAGAGAGAGTGGCCAGGTTCTGTAGTGGATGTCTCTTGCGTGAGGTGGCAATGTGAAAGGTGAGAGGCACTCCGAGATCTTGGGCAACGGCCCACAACAGATCATAGCTAGAATCGTCATACTGGGGATCCGCCGGTACAACAGGAATCATTGCGCCCAACAAGCCCATTGAGGCGCATCGTTTTAGTTCGCCTACTGCTGCAGCCACATCGTCTACTGGTACAACCGCAATTCCCTTAAGCCGACCAGGTGCCGAGCGAACAAATTCTGCAAGCCAATCGTTGTATGAACGAAATATCGCCAGTAAAAGAGCGTGGTCCTCAACCACCGAATAGAACGAGAAGGCTAGCGACGGATACAGCACCTCAGCGGAAACCCCATCTCTGTCCTGATCTATTAGCCGAGCGATAGGATCGTAGGCTCCTCGAGGTGCTGTACTGTACTTCGCATCAAACGTCAGGGTGTCTGGATTTTCGAATCTCCTGCCGGCTTGCAGATTGACTCCAATGTGGCCGGCGCTGGTTCCCTGTTCCACATACCACTGATCGCCCGTATCCCTTTCCACCACACGAGGCGCCTTCCCCCTAAAGCGGGGTTCGATTCGTTCTTCCCAGAGATGGGGGGGCTCTACGACATGCGAATCTGACGAGATAAGGCGCATCGGTAACATCCGCTTCACTCCTAATCCCTCTGGGGCACCTCACCGGACACTCGAGAATGCCAAAAGAAGAGTTCGGTTTGAAAAAAAACAGGTCCTGCCAAGCTGCCAGGACCTGTTTCCCGATTCTCTTGAAAGAGTGGCGCCCCGGAGGGGATTCGAACCCCTGATCTCCACATTGACAGTGTGGTGTGTTAGGCCAGACTACACCACCGGGGCCATGGCGCGTTCCGATTCTATCTGGGGCTTTCCTGCACAGTCAAGGACTCGACGCCCTCACAAAACCAAGAGAGGCCCGGCGGTTTCGCCGAGCCTCTCTTTAATTCTCTGTTCTGTCCAGCTAGTCCTGGGTCACCCAGACGTACTCTAGGTGCCAACCGCCCTGGTGCAACTGAATTCCTGCGAGGCGGAACTCGTACATGTTACGAGTTCGATTACTTTCCACGTGGTAGAAGGCCGGTTGGGGGGTCGCAAAGTTACGGAAGTCATTAATGATCTCCGCGTACCATTGTTTTGCTAGCTCCCTCTCCTTAGCTGCATCGCCTGTGAGCAGCCATTCGGCCACTATGGACTCAAGCTTGGCGTTCTGCCGGTTTTCGAGGTTCGCTGCTCCCGCTCCAACTGTATTCGCTGCCCAAGCCGCCGGCGACACTCGAGGTCCCTGGACATACATGGCCATGCTCGGGAATTGCTGATGCGGTGGCTTCAGGTAACCAATGGCAGTGTAGAACGTACCGATGGAAGACGACCTGTTGACCTTGACCGTGATGTCGAGGTTCTTCTCAAGCTCAGCCGCTACTGCCACCACATTGTTCGTGTTGGTCGCACTGTACTGGTAGTAGATGATTTCGTGCTCTTCTCCCGCACTGTGGCCTGAATCAGCCCACAACTGCTTCGCCAGATCTGGGTCGAAGACGTACGGGTTCTCATCATCGGGTAGGCTGCCGCCCATCTCTCGGAGAGTCGGCATCTCATCGAAGAACGTTCCCCAGGCGCCAGTCACAGGGACGATACTGGCCGCCCCTTCAAAAACGCCATCGATGATGCCCTGCAGGTCTACTGCCTTCGCTATGGCGAGGCGAGCCCTTGGATCTGCAAAGGGAGCATCAGCGCCGTCAGTCCTGAACCCGATGGAGAAGTTTCTCCAGGGCTGGAACGACTCAACGATTGTGCAACTCGGGCACTGCCGCCCGAAGTTGACCGCCGCAGACGGCGTGCTAAGGCCCAGGTTTTGCTGATGCATGTCAAGCTTGCCGGTAATCATCGCCGACCGCCCCAAAGTGGCGTCCATGCCCAAGATCAACCGGTAGCCGTCCAAGTACGGGAACGGGCTTCCGTCCGCCCCATCCTTAAAGTAGTCATTGTGAGCAACGAAGGTAACTTCTACTGCGGGATCATATTGGTCGATTATGAAAGGACCGGTCCCTACTAAACGCTGCGTGTGGTCCCCATCTAGTTCGAATACCTCAGGGGGATAAACTCTGGCTCTCCAATCTGCAAGGAGAGTGGGATACTTAGGGTCTGGCTGTACAAGCTCGAATTCAATTGTCTCATCGTCCACTTTCCGAACGTCGACTATCTGAGACGTAAAGTGCTTGTTCCCTTGAGCTGTGGGCTGAGGAGAGCCATCCGATTTGGTCAGAAGGCTTCGCCAGTATTGGGTGCTATGGAGGACGTCTTCAACCGTAAGTCCTCGGCCGTAGAGCCCTGATAGCTGGTCCGTATAGCCCCGCGCAGTGGTTGGCGGTGTCTGCCACTTCGCTCCTACGTTTATCTTGAACTGCCAGGTCTTGCCACCGTCCGCGGTCGACCAGGAGCTAGCAAGATCGCCCTGAGGTTCGCAGTAACCAATGTCGCCAACCTTCATATAAATGGCCGGCATGCAACGAACCAGGACATTTGTGACAGGTGTGGTAACAATAGCCACCGTGTAAGACTGACTTACAACACTGTCAGTGCCGCGGTTTTTGGACGGGAAACCATAACTAAAGGTGCCACCGCGTTGCGGAGCAACACGCCACGAGCTCAGGTCGTTCCCTTGTATGGGACGCCAACCTTTGATCTCCTGGGTTATGGCACCCACATTGGGAGTCGCCGTAGGCGTCGCGGTCTGAACGATGACCCTAGGAGTTGGCGTTGGTCCCGATGGAACTGGGGTCGCAGTCTGGACGATGGTCGCAGCCGTCGGCGCCGCGGCTGGTGTAGGCGTATGAACGATCACCTGAGCCGGGGCCGCAGTTGGATCACTGCCGCCACAAGCGGCAACCACCAGTGCTGCCACAGTCGCAACTAGTCCGATTTTCAGAAATGTCGATAGTCTCAACTTCCTCATATCCCCTCCTACCAACGGGCGCGTAGGTTCCCCTGCTAATTTGATCGAACCACAGGTCGCGACACCTAACCACATGAAGCCGTCTATGTCAACTACGGAGACCCTCCGGTCAAGTGTTCGCAGACCCCAAAAAGGTTCACCCCGCTAGCGGGGTCGGGATCCCAAATTTTTCTGTTGCTAGCATCTTGATCAGCAATTCGCGCCCCAGCTTCACCTTCAGAGAATTGGAGGAGAACCCAATCTGCCAGGTTCAGCCGGTTGCAAAACCGTAAAGTCGACGCACAGCATTGCTCAATGTCTACACCTACCCTAGGATGAACCTTCGCATCGTTTCACGGAGGTGACCCATGGCAACTGGTCGCAAGATGGTCGTGTCCCTCGTAGGCGACTGCCTTATTCAACACAGAGTGTCGCGGTCCAACGCGCCCCGTTTACTCCGCCTGGCCGACCACCTGAGAGCAGCCGACATAACCAGAGTGAACCTCGAATGCAACATC
>CAZUGG010000132.1:0-7778 GCA_964619905.1 uncultured Dehalococcoidia bacterium | reverse complement strand
GGGACGTCGACCGAGAGGCTATGGAGCTTGCCTTGGGGGACGCTAACCTCAAGCGCTCCGACATCGACGGATTCATCTACCAATCCGGCCTAGAACCTGACGTTTACGACTGCCGCTACCTCAACATATCTCCCAAGAACTTCTGGGCCATGCAAGCGGGCGGGGCCACAGCAGGCGCAACAGTTATGGCAGCAGTTGGGGCAATCGAAACCGGCGTAGCAACAACGGTTCTGTGTATGGGAGCTTCTAGACTGCGCAGTGCGAACCTCAGACTTGGTTCCGTCGCCTACGGATATGCACAAGCGTGGGGCCTGGTGAGCCCAATCGCTTTTCACGCACTCAACGCTACAAGGCACATGGCGCTATATGGAACAACACATGAGGACCTAGGCCACGTGTCGGTGACCCAGCGTGAATACGCCTGCATGCGACCTGAAGCGATGGAGTACGGCAATCCAATTACTCTGCAGGCCTATCTGGATTCCCCATGGATTGCACACCCTTTCCGATTGCTGGATTGCTCTCGGGACACCGACGGTGGGGTAGCAATGATAGTCACGTCAGCGGAACGCGCCAAGCAACTCACCGACAAACCTGTATATATCATGGGCTTGGGGGCCGGCAACAACATTCGGCGCTGGCATGACAAATCCGTCTACCAAGGGCTGGACACGGCGAGACCCAGGGAGGCGGCCTTTCGAACAGCAGGCATAACTACCGAGGACATTGACGTGTTCGAATGCTACGACGCCTTCACTATCAATGTGATCATGCAACTGGAAGGTTACGGCTTTTGCGAAGAAGGAGAAGGTGGAGCGTTCGTCGCGTCGGGAGCGACGAAACTAGCCGGAAAGATCCCGACCAACACAGCAGGCGGTCAGCTCTCTGGCTGGTACGCCCAGGGATTCACCCCTCTGACAGAAGGCGTTCGCCAGATGCGGGGCGAGTGCGGAGCGAGCCAGGTAAAGGACGCGGAGATAGCCCTTGTGACTGGACACGGTGGCAGCTCCGGAGTGCAGAACACCTGGAATCATTCCTGCCTGGTACTGCGGAGATAGCGTGAAGACGCAATCCGACAAAGCGAGCCCGGGTGAACTCTTCACTGATCCCCAAGACACCGAGTTCTGGGAAGGCGTTAATCGACACGAGCTTCTGCTTTTCCATTGCGAAAAGTGTGGGGCGTACTATTGGCCTGCGACAACATGCCAGGATTGTGGGCTCGACAATATGCACTGGGTCCCCTCCACCGGCCACGGCACTCTCCACACGTTCACCATCTACTACCGGGCACTGAACCCCGCGTGGAAAGACGATGTGCCCTACAACGTTGGAGTGGTCGAGCTTGACGAAGGTCCATTCATGTTCACCAACGTGGTTGGGATTCCCAATGAAGATCTTAAGGTAGGCATGCGACTACAGGTCACATTCAACGAAGTACGGCCGGGCGTGACCCTGCCCCAATTCGAACCGGCTCGTTCCTAGGAGTTAGCTCTTGACTCCGCGTAACGCTTAATCTCGGGCGCCACTTCTTTCGCAAAGTGGCGCGTGCTGGCCTCGGCCTGGCTTGGGTCTCCTACCCAGGCAATAGCGAAGTATTCAACACCCACATCAATATAAGCTTTGAGCCGTTCGATGCATTGTTCTGTCGGGCCTATTAGATAGTATTTGCTACCCTTCTTCGCAGTGGGATTTGTTGGATCCTTGGACTCGTCGTAGCCAACCACATCCGTCATCCCAACGAAAACAAGAAAAGCCCGTGTGATAGCACCTGGATCACGGCTTCTTTTTTCCATTTCTCGTTCGAGATCTGCCATTCCTTGCGCGTAGTGTTCTGGAGTTAGGAGATATGGGAACCAACCACCGCCGTAGGTAGCGGTGCGCCGGCGGGATGCGGGACCACGTCCACCAAACCAAAGGCGGGGATGCGGATCCTGCACGGGTCGCGGGAGTAACGTCACATCACGGAATGGATAGTAATCACCCTCATGCGCAACCGACTCTTCCGTCCACACCCGAGTTAGGACTTCTAAGGCCTCATCCATCCTGGGGCCTCTCTCCTCAGGAGGGACGCCGCTCGCCTGCCACTCGTTTGGATACTCACCACCAACACCCATCCCTACTATGAGTCTCCCGGCTGACAGTCGATCTATATTAGTCAACGATTTGGCAACGGGTATGGGATGCCTAAGAGGTAAGAGCAGGACTCCGGCGATTATGTCAACCTGGCACGTTAATACAGCTGCCGCAGCTAGTTGCGTAAGACAATCCCCGATCGGCCTCCCGGTCATCACATGATCACCTGTCCACAGACCCTCATAGCCTAACTCCTCGACGAGCGGAGCCGACTTACGGATGTCGTAGCCTCCTCCGCCAAACGAAATCGCGAACTTGATATGACCCATCCTTATTCCCTTAATCGCGCTAAGTCGTCTCACCGCCAAGCAGTTCCTCAAAGATGTAGCGGTTGTGAATCCCCAATGGCGCACCAGGCTCAAACGGAAATGCTTCCTTACCAAGACGCCAAGCTGGCTGCATAACTGATTGCAGTCCGAGATCCTCCTGCGGCACGTCGACGAAGAAGCCACGGGACCTCAAGTGTTCATCATTAGCGATGTCACCTGCCGATCGGTACGGCATAGCAGAGATCCCAGCTTGCTGCAATTCATCTGTGGCTTCCTCTACAGTCTTGGTCAAAGTCCACGCTTCGACAGCCGCGTCTATCTCAACCCGATGCCCAGCCCTGGATTGTGCAGCCTTGAGTTCAGGATCGACAAACATTCCGGGGCGTCCAATCACTCCACATAGAGAGCCGAAGTCTTCATCGGTGGAGGCTACGATACTAACCCACTCATCATCACCAGCACATCGGTAAAGATCGTGGACCACAGTCCCACGGAGTTGATTGCTTGAACGTCGGGCGAGGCGCCCATTCATCGAAAAGTCAGTGATCTCAAAACCGAGAGCATTGCTCACCACCTCACGCGCCGAGACATCAACCAAACGTCCCTGGCCGGTCTGGCGTCGATGGTAAAGTGCAGCCAACACACCGAAGGCAACGGCGTTACCCACCCTAAGGTCTATACTGTCGCCGAGTGCAACAGGTGCCATGTCAGGATATCCAGTGAGGGTCCCCAAGCCGCCCTGGACGGAAAATATACTGGCGAAGCCTGCGTGCGTGCTCTCGGGACCATCTTGGCCCGCACTCGATACAGTTGCAACCACAATGTCCGGGACAAACTTGCACAGCGACTCGTAGTCGAGGCCAAGCCGTTGGAGAACACCTGGCCGATAACTCGCCATTAGTACATCGCTAATACCCAACAGTCGGTGCATGAGTTCAATACCAGATGAACTCCTAAGATCCGTTGCCAGACTCAATTTGTTGAGATTAAGATCATTGAATTGCGGGGAGACTGGGCTCGTCCGTCGGCGGTAGAAACCAGACCGGCTCACATCAGGACGGTCCCCCCATTCGACTTTGATCACTTGCGCCCCGAGCCAACCCAATTGCAGCGAAGCGTACGGTCCAGCTCCGGCCCAGGTTAAATCGATCACTCGAATACCTTGCAGCGGCAGCACGGCTAACTACCCTCATCTTTAACTGATTTGATCAAGTCGTTGTGTTGTCCAAGTCTCGGAGGTGGACCAGGCTCAATGCCCCCATGCGGGAAAGGCAATCCGGGAACTGCGATCGGACCTCCTAAGGCGGGGACTTCATCAAAAAATTGCCTGTGCTGTAACTGTGGGGATTCGAAAAGGTCTCTGATCGTACTGAATACCCCCGCAGGGACTCCTGCCTGCGCCAATTCGTGGTAAACCGTGTCCTTCGCGCGAGTGGCCAGCGCGTCGGCCAAAGCTTCCTGGAGTTCGCCAGACGCGGTCTCGCTAATCTCACGTACCCCGAAATCAAAGCGGGCATCGCCAAGAAATCGCTCCAGCCCAAGATGCTCTAGCACCGCAGTCCAGTGACGAGCTCCTGAGGGAAGCATCTGAATGTAACCATCCGCGCAGGAAAAGGTGCCACCTACAACGTAACGGGAGCTATGACGGTTCAAATTAACACCCTCTATCCAAGCGACGTGACGGATTCTTCCGAGTACTACACTCGATTCATACTTCGATACCTCGACATGCACACTCGACCCTGAGGCCTGGGCTCCAAAAAGACCTGCCAGGCCAGCACTAGCAGCAGTCCATCCCGCATCGTATTCAGCTATGGGAGATCCAGGCTGGACCGGAGGCCTTTCGAGCGCGCCACCTGCAAAGCCAGGCCCAGGCAATACACTCGTCTCACCGGATGCATGAATGAAATTCAGGGCTTCTGCCCTATAGCCCGCATAGGGACCCGGCTCGCCAAAGGCAACGATCCTTAGATCGACAAGTTTCGGAGCGATCCCATCTAGCTCAGCTGCGGTCCGTCCTGCCCTCTGAGGTGCCACCTCACTTTCGTCCTGAATCAACAAGTCAGCACCTTGTATCAACTGCGCCACCGCGAGCCAACCAGCGTTGGTTGCCACGTCAGCTTCGACACTATGCTTCCCAGCGTTCAGATACGCGAAGAGACCACTGTCCTCGGGGTTCGCCTCATCCTTTCGAAAGGGCCCCTGCATCCGAGAAGGATCGCCAACGCCCGGTCGCTCGATTTTCACGACGTCAGCACCGAGCCGACTTAACAACCTTCCACAAAAAGGTCCCGCGATACGCTCGGCGCACTCAACGACGCGCACGCCCTTGAGCATCGTCATAGGTATCAGTCCTCGAAATGGGGCATGACTTCCGAGGCAAAGCGTTCAAGAGAGGCCATGATCTTCTCGTGCGGAATCTTGCCCGTCTGCACGATGAAGAGGAGGTCATCAAAGCCGTTCTTTTCATACCTCTTTGCCTGTGTTGTTACCTCTTCAGGATCGCCGATACACCAACCACCTTTTCCCATGCCTCGCTTCTTATAGCGATCCAGGTCCCATACAAGATCCTCTGGCACCTTCTCAGCGGCCTCGCGCGCGTACTCGTACGACTTGACCTCTCGGCCGCGCCAGCCAGCCTTGATCTTGCTGATAAAGGACGTTTGGTACCAGGCGGCACCTGTCGCGCCAACCTCTACCGCCTCTGTCATCGACTCACCGCAGTACATAGGCGTGAACCCAGCGACACGGTTGTTGACAAAGGCACCGACGGGTTCAGCTTTGGGGATGAGCTCACGATAACGCTTAAGCCGCTGTTGCAGTTCCTCGGGCTCGTCCGAGGTGAAGCTCAGCACACCTAAGCCCTTGTTGGCGGCAATTTCAAAGCTGTCGGCCTGCGAGCATGCCATCCAGATCGGTGGATGGGGTTTCTGTAGTGGCTTCGGGATAACGTTGCGCTCGGGCACACTAAAATAGCGCCCCTCATGCGAAAAACGATCAGTTCCCCACATTCGGGGAATTATTCCCACAGCCTCTTCCCACATGCCTCGTGTGTCCTCCGGATCGACACGGAATCCATCCAGCTCGATCAAAGACGAGGCCCGACCAGTTCCAAACTCAACCCTGCCCTCGCTGACGATATCAAGAGCAGCAATGCGTTCCGCGACGCGCACTGGGTGATTGAAAGGAGACGGGAGAAGCACAACCCCATGACCTAACCGAATACGCTTTGTCCTCATAGCACATGCCGAAAGGAAGATCTCAGGAGCAGAGCACACCGAGAGTTCTTCTAGGAAATGGGGCTCAACAGCCCACACAGTCTCGAACCCTAAGTTGTCAGCGAGCTCCACCTGGTGGATTGCTTCGTGCCACACATCAGCTTCGCTGCGTTCATGCCACGGCTTAGGATTGGTGAGCTCGTATAGAAGAGAGAATCGCATTCCGACAGACCTTCCTGGCTAACTGGAATCCACCAGCTGTTTGTGGCGGAAACAGCGCACAATGTGATCGTTGACGAGGCCGGCGGCCTGCATCATGGCATACATGATTGTTGATCCCACAAACGCCATACCTCGGCCCTTGAGATCCTTACTTAACGCGTCGGACTCGAGAGAGGTGGTCGGGACGTCGGAAAGTTTCTTCCATGAGTTGACAATGGTCTTCCCTCTGACGAATTCCCAAAAATACGCGTCCAAACTCCCAAACTTTTCTTGAATGGCGATCGACACCTGCGCATTCTTGATCGCTGACTCGATCTTCTTGCGATTACGCACGATTCCAGCGTCTTGTAACAGCGTCTCGATCTTCCTTCCCCCGTAACCGGCCACCTTCTCCAAGTCAAAATTATCAAAGGCCCGACGATAGTTGTCGCGCTTGTTCAGGATCGTCCGCCAGCTTAGTCCGGCCTGGGCGCCGTCTAGAACGAGATGCTCAAATAACAGACGATCATCATGTGCGGGTACACCCCATTCGTGATCGTGGTAATCCACCATCAGATCATCCCGAGGCCACGCGCATCTAACTACGAGAGTCATAGGAGGCTAACTCCGCGCCGTGGCAGCCATCAATGCTGTGGTGCCCCCGTCAATGACTAGCGTGTGGCCTGTGATGTAATCAGCGTCGTCCGACGCAAGGAAGACTACGCCGTTGGCCTGGTCCTCGGGCTCAGCGATACGACCGATCGGGACGATTTTACTCATGTGTTCATCGACCTCTGGTCGGGTTAGCGCCGGATCAATATTGGTCCTGGTCCCGCCGGGGGCTATGCAGTTGACGTTGATCTTGTGCGGCGCAAGGTCAATTGCAGCTGCGCGAGTCAGCAAGACCACCCCACCCTTTGAAGCACAATAGTGAGCCTGAGCAGGCAGGGCAACACTCCCACTCGTGGACGCCGTGCTGACGATCTTGCCACGCTTCCCGCTATCAATCCAATATTTGGAAGCTGCTTGGATCCCGAGGAAAACCCCTTTGAGGTTAACCCCTAACACTTTGTCCCAGTCCTCTTCTGGCAACTCGTGGATGAGGCCCCAGGTCAGGATCCCTGCGTTGTTCACCATGATGTCAAGGCCGCCGTAGGTCTCCAAGGCGCTGCCAACGAGGCCTTGCACATCTGCTTTCTTCGTCACGTCAGCAGTGACTTTTACTACAGTACCTCCAGCCCCTGCGATTATTTCAGCGGTCTCTTGCAAACCTTCCGGATTTAGGTCGGCAATCACCAGCTTTGCTCCCTCTTCGGTGAACCTTTTGCTGATGCTGCGGCCAATCCCACTGCCGGCGCCAGTCACGATGGCAACTTTGTCCTTAAGCTTCATCAGAACCTCTCCAGCACGTCCTCATTAACTGTCATCCCGTCCCATTGCAATGGCTTAGGACCTCTATTCGCTCGACGAAGCCCAAGTAAAGCTGCAAACGCCTCGGGACATTCTGCTTGCGCCGGACGTTGGCCGCACCAAGGGCCAGGCGGAAGCCGCGCGCTATTGTAGCAGGGGCGGGCAGAGCCTCCCACCAAAACAGTGGCAATCGCCCTAAGCAACGACGATGGGGTTGATCGGACTTCCCATGCCACCTGTAACGACCAGCGGCCCACAAGCAAAGAACCCTTCGAAAACTTTGTCGCGCGACAACTCTTCGAGATTAAGAAACTCCATCATGATACGACCGTCATTTCTAAGCATCTCGATGTGTACGCCCATAAAACGATTCTCATCAAACGGAATCGCTTCAACGGCAGCGTTGTCGGCCCCAACCGCTGCCACATCGTGGCTCCTCATGTATTCCCCGCCGTCTAAACTAAGCCCCGACTGCCCCTCGCCTCGGGTGACCAAAGCTCCTTGCTCGTTAAGGAATGCCCCGACCCCCCCCGTGCGCATGCGTACG
>CAZUGG010000131.1:0-8160 GCA_964619905.1 uncultured Dehalococcoidia bacterium | reverse complement strand
TCGCTCTCCTTAACACGCAACTCCGCCGCATCCCGGATCTCGCTACTCCCCTGGGCAAGCGTGGCAGCAAGAGCAATCAAAGGAAGCTCGTCAATCATTCGAGGGATCAATTCTCCTTCTAAAACCGCTCCCTTTAGCGGGCTCGACCGTGCACGAACGTTACCCCCGATTTCTCCACCCCCTTCGTGCATGTTCTCCACCGCCACGTCGGCGCCCATGGACAGAAGGGCATCTAATATCCCTGTTCGCGTGGGGTTAAGGCCCACATCCAATAGCGTCACCTCCGCATCAGGATGGATGACGCCTAGCACAATCCAGTAAGCGGCAGAAGAGATGTCGCCGGGCACCGCGAGGTCTTGGGGATTGAGCACGCTCCGCTGAATACTAATACGTTTGGCACTACACTCGATGTTGGCCCCCATTGAGCCGAGTAACAATTCGGTGTGGTTTCGCGACGGTACGGGTTCAACGACCGTGGTGACCCCTTCCGCATTGCATCCCGCTATCAACAAGGCTGTCTTGACCTGGGCACTGGCTACAGGCAACTCATATTCGATACCTGTGAGTTCACTCGCACCGACCCTAATGGGCGGCTTGCCCCCCTCTGAACCTTCAATTTGGGCACCCATTAGGCTAAGCGGGGCAATCACCCTGTCCATCGGGCGACGCCGAAGCGACTCGTCCCCTGTAATGGTCGACTTAAATTGTTGTGTAGCCAAAAGCCCACTCAGAAAACGAATGGTTGTGCCACTATTACCCACGTCGAGCGGGCCGGACGGCCTTTTGAAACCTTTAACCCCAACCCCTCGAATGGTGACGCTATCAGAGCGCTCATCTACAGAAACGCCAAGTGCCCGCAGGCATTGGAGAGTGGACTGACAGTCATCACCTCTCGAAAAGCCAGTGATCGACGCCTCGCCTGCCGCCATCGCGTTGAAGAAATATGCCCTGTGAGTTATGGCCTTGTCGCCCGGAACTGTAATGCTACCCCGAACATGACGGCAGCCAGCTACTCGTTTGATCATCCAATCCTCAGAAACGGCTATTACTTGCGCTTACCTTGGCGCAGAGGATCCTTTTCGTACTGTTGCAATAGTGCCTTGCCTTTGCGCGCTAGCAGATCACCCACGAAGAAGGCTTGCATATTCTGACTGAGCGTGGGTAGTTCCGGACTGGATTCAACAGGTCCCACAGCTCCCGCCATGAGCTTCTCACGTTCCTCGAAAACCTCTGCAAACAACCTGGCTACGTTCTCATCGTCGTTCTCAACCAAGTGCTTCTTGAGATCGAGAAGCTTTAGCACGACGCGATCGATCCAAGTAGAGATTTCCGTACGATTCGTAATGCAAATGTCCCTATTCATCTCGGGGTCGCCGGATGCCAGCCTAGATACATCTCGGTATCCTGAGGCCGCCAATTTCGACATCTCTAGCCAAGACGGACTTTCCGTTGTGGAGGCAACCAACGCCGCCGACAGAGCAATCGGCAAATGGCTCACAGCCGCGACGTAGCTATCGTGTTCCTGTGGATCTATGAAGTATGGCTTGGCTCCAAGATTGTCGATGCGCGACAAAACGGCCTGAACTGCCCCCTTAGGTGCCTGTACCGATGGGAACACGCAATAATTGGCTCCCTTAAACAAGCTAGGTTCCGCGGCTTGCGGTCCTGATTCTTCTTTGCCCGCCATCGGGTGGCCGCCCACAAAGTGAATCTTTTTGGGAAGGATCTCCCTTGCCCACTCAAGCACTTGCTGTTTCGTACTACCTGTGTCTGTAACAACACAATCTTCAGGTAAATGAGCTGCGATCTGTTCCAGAACCTCTTTGATGGCAACCGCAGGGGTTGCGATGATCACCATATCGGCACCATCTACACACTTGAAAAGGTTCCACTCCACCGAGCTGACTGCACCACGGCTTCTCGCGGCACGACCGACGGTCGGCTCCTTGTCATGTCCAACGATCTCAAGATCTTTCGACTTCATGGACTTCAGTGCAAGTCCAATCGAGGTTCCGATTAAACCTAAGCCAATTATGCTGATCTTCGTCGCCACTCTGTTACCTCCGTTCGGCCAAATCCCGCCAAGCTGGCCGGGCAAGCCTTGACATTCTAACCGTCGGCGCTTGGATCCTGAATAAAAACGGTAGGATCAACCGATCAATAAACAGGTGGTCCTTCAATCTGCAGCACAAGAGGGACCGCCGCTCGCCAGGAGAAAAGCACCCTAGGCCCAATCAGTCAAGCCATTAATTGCGCTTTGATATGAGCCTCTCAACTCTGTCCAATATTTTGGTCGCGCACTCGTACTTCGACATCAACGGAAGCTGGTCTTCGCCACCTTCGGGGTCCAGAATCACTACTCTGTTGTTCTCCGAAGAGAAACCCGCATCCGTTGAAGTTATGTCGTTAGCAACAATAAGGTCGAGACGCTTAGACTTGAGTTTTTTGCGCGCGTTTTCCGCGAGATCTTCGCTCTCGGCCGCGAAACCCACCCGCACGCAGTCGGCCGACGTCTCCGCCAGGATGTCTGGCGTCCTCGTTAGATCAATAGACAGCGTCGCGCCGTTCTTCTTGATATTGCTACTCGACGGCTCCTAGCTCTGGAAGTCGGCGACCGCAGCGGCCATGATGAGTGCATCCGCCTGACGCACCGCAACCCCAACTGCAGAAGCCATCTCCTTCGCAGTCGCGACCTCGACCAGATCGACACCCACCGGAGAGGCGATCGAGGTGGACGCAGAAATAAGCGTCACCGAGGCGCCCCGGTCGCGGGCGGACTCCGCCAACGCGTAGCCCATCTTCCCAGAAGACCGGTTCGTGATCACCCGGACGGGGTCAATGGGTTCTTGTGTTCCGCCAGCAGTCACCACAATTCGCCGCCCAACGAGATCCCCTTGCCTCCCAAGAATTGTTTTTAAAGCGCCAATGATTTCCTGAGTATCGGCCAAACGCCCTACACCAATGAGGCCACTCGCGAGATAACCCGTTTTTGGCCCAACGATCGATGCCCCTCGGTCAAGGAGAATCTCCAGGTTCTTTTGAGTCGCAGGATTGTCGAACATATTCCCGTCCATCGCCGGGACAACGACGAGCGGCGCCTCAGTCGCCAGCACGGTGGTGGTGAGCATATCGTCAGCCAAACCATGTGCAATCTTACCAATGACATTTGCCGTTGCCGGCGCAATGACCACAACCTCGGCTCGCCTGGCTAAAGCGACATGCTCTACGCAAACGTCAGCATCGGGGTCGAAAAGTTCTCGTGCAACGCCCCTATGCGTGAGGCTGCTGAATGTCAATGGCGTCACGAACTCCATCGCGCTACGAGTCATGATTACGTCCACGAAGGCTTCTGCCTGAGCCAATTTGCTTGCCAGGTCAGCAGCCTTATACGCCGCTATGCTTCCAGTCACCCCAAGGACGATGTTGGATCCCCGAATAGTCATGACCGTCCTACCACGGGGGCCTCATTCATTTCATGGATCATCAGTAAGCCCAAAAGCAAAAGATCATCATTCACATCGTCGATCACTTTGGTGTCCTCGACTATGTGGAAGCTTAGCCCCCCAGTGGCGATCACCTTGGCGCCCCCCCCGAGTTCTCGCTGAAAACGAGCGACGAGCCCTTCAATGAGACCAATGTAGCCGAAATAGAGCCCCGATTGCATACTAGCTACGGTGTTGCGCCCAATGGCGTCGCGCGGCTTCGCCACGTCGATCCGTGGCAGCTTTGAGGCCCGTTCATAAAGCGCTTCGGCTGCCAAATCAATTCCAGGAGCGATGGCCCCACCAAGATAATCCCCATTCTTGTTGATGGCATCAAGCACTGTTGTCGTACCGAAATCAACAACGATCACGGGAGCACCGTAGAGGCGCTTTGCTGCCACCGACTGAACTACACGATCGGCTCCCACATCACGCGGACTCTCATAAAGAATCCGCATACCAGTCTTAGTACCGGTGCCGACCGACATCGGTGTGATGTCGAGGTACTTTTCGAAGAAGTCCTCAAAGGTATGTGTCAGCGGAGGCACTACGCTGCTTATAATCCCTTTATTCAGCGCCTCCAGTGAAATTCCGTGGTAACTGAAGAGATTCATACATAGGGCAGCATACTCATCCGTCTGCCGATGAACCTCTGTGGCCATGCGCCACGTAGCTCTCAAGGAGTCGTCTTCGAACACCCCGAACGTGATGTTTGTATTACCAATGTCGACCGCCAGAAGCACCTCACCCTCACTTCCGGTTTACCGATTTGGTTCATTATACGGGATTTGACTTCCCTAACCTGTTGGGTAGCCATTTAATAAATGGCTCGCAGCCGTTTGATCACCGGCGGGATGTGCTTCAGTAAATCTGACGCCGCAGATCCCGCATCTCCCATCACCTCACGGACATCTTCACCGGCGGTTCCGTGAAGATAAGCACCCACCACAGCCGCTTCGAAACCCATTAGCCCCTGAGCTACCAAGGACGCGACAATGCCCCCGAGCACGTCTCCCGTACCAGCCGTGGCTAGTGCGGGATTGGCGAATGGATTAATCATCGTCTTGGAATCTCCAGTAATAATGCTGTACGCACCTTTCAAAAGTACGTTGGTATCCCATAAGTCGCGTGCACCACGGGAAACCCCAATCCGGCCACACTCGACCTCTCTAACGGTCTGCCCAGTTAGGCGTGCCATCTCTCCCGGATGAGGAGTAACCACAGCGCCGGGAAACCTGCGCCACCATCTAGGAATGCTCGAAAGAATATTGAGTCCATCAGCATCGATCACGAATCGAGGCAACTCGCTCTCGATAAGACCAAGAAAAATGTTCGTCACCATACTCACCGAACCTGCCCCTTGGCCCAGCCCAGGACCAATCAGCACCGAATCATAAGAAGGAAGCGTGTTGAGGATCTCACCGGCCGCGGTTGGACCATCGACTTCGCCCCAGGCGACCTCTGGCAGCGGAACATACGTTACCTCGGGCAAAGCAGTGGCCACAGCGGGGATCAGACTGCGCGGCGTAGCAAGTGTCACCAGACCGGCGCCAGTACGAACAGCTCCTGCACAGGCAAGATTCGCGGCACCAATAAAATTAGAAGAGCCCGCGACGACCAACACCTTGCCAAAGATTCCCTTGTTAGCCGAGATAGGACGTTTCGGCAGACGTGTTGCCACCCAGTTCGGAGATGCCACCTCAAGGCCGACGTCACTATCGAGACCCGAAGGTATCCCAATATCGGCAACATAGAGATGGCCCACATGCGCGGCTCCAGGAAACAGAAAGAGCCCAACCTTCGGATAACCGAGCGCGATCGTCGCATCGGCTCTCGGGGTTGCTTCATCAATCGAACCATCGTCAGCATCAAGGCCAGTCGGTACGTCGAGAGCCATGATGCGGAGGAAGGGTCGTTGATCCTTGGCCGCTTTGACCGCCGCACACGCCGCACCAATGACACCGTTCAGCGCTCGCGACCTCCCAGTACCCAGCATTGCGTCAATGACAATCGTTGCCGAGTCCATGGCCCTTTCAAGCCCTTGTAAGAACGACTCATCTACAACCTCACGAACATCTGCAGCCCGGTCAAGAAGCTCCCTCAAGTGAACGTCTGGTTTGGGCCGTTTACCACAGATATAAACGTGGACTCTTGCACCCCAATCATCGAGGTGACGGGCCGCGATCAGGCCATCGCTCCCGTTGTTTCCTGGGCCAACCAATATCACGAGGTGCTCGCTCTTCAATTCACCAAGAGCGTGCCTAATCTGCTCCGCAACTGCCAAGCCCGCGTTCTCCATGAGCCGGTCGGTGGAGATGCCACAAGCTTGGCTCTCGGCCTCAATCCGCCTCATCTCATCAACCGTAACTACCTTCACTTGCCAGCTCCGACCACAGACGCCACCGCAAAGTCTCTGGAGTGCGAGAGGCTGATCGCCAGATCAGTCACGCCCATCACCTTGGCACGTTCCTTGGCTCTCCCCGTGAGAACTATGATCGGCTTTCCTCGTCGATTCGGCACGATTTCGATCTCTCTCCAACCAATCCCGCGCACGCCAGTACCCAGGGCTTTCATAACGGCCTCTTTACCGGCAAAACGAGCTGCCAGCTCCGAAGGGCGACCTCGGTAAAGTGCGATCTCCGCCTTCGTATAAATCCGGTTCAGGAAGCGCTCGCCTCTACGGTCCACAGCTCGCTCAACGCGGTCGATTTCAACGATATCAACACCGGTGGTCAACACGCCGCGATTATAGGGAGTGAACGCCCACCCAGTCTATCGTTCACACAGACGGACGCAGGTACGACCAAGGCGTTCGGTGTCCACGTCCAGCTATACTTGAGCACATGGGCCTCTCTCACCAACTCCGGAACCATGCCGAACCAATCTGGGACCAAATCCTCAACCACAAGTTCATTAGCCAACTAGGTGACGGAACCCTCTCGCTGGACCGCTTCAAATTCTACCTTCGGCAGGACTTCCTCTTCCTCGTTGAATATGCCCGAGTCCTGGCAATAGCCAGCGCCAAGGCCCCCGACCTCGAAGGTATGACAAGATTTGCCACACTTCTCCACACCACTCTCTCGGAAGAAATGAGCCTGCACCGACGGTACTGCGCAGGTTTTGGTATCACCAAGGACGAACTAGAAGTCACCAAAGTCGCTCCAGCTACGTCCAACTATGCAAACTACCTCCTGGCCGTAGCTCACCAAGGCACGATGAGGGAAATCGCCGCCTCCCTGCTGCCATGCCAGTGGGGTTACTATGAGATCGGCCTCAAACTAGCTACTGAGGGCGACCTCAGCAACTCAAATTCTTACGCTGAATGGATACGAACCTATTCCTCTGACGAGTTCAGAGAACTAGCGGATTGGCTACGAGGATATCTGGACCAATTGGGCCGAGACATTTCTCCCACTGATCACAAGCACCTAGAACAAATTTTCCTCATGAGTTGCCACTACGAATACCAATTCTGGCAAATGGGCCTCAGCAAAGAGAGTTGGCTGACTTGAGGAAGGTGGGTCCGAAGCAGCTAGTTGTAAAATTAATCGTCGCCGAGACCCGCCGCCGTCACTATATCTCCCAGGCTTCGCAGGCGTGATGCGCACCTCCGATTTCGACTACGACCTGCCGCCCGAACTCATCGCCCAAAGCCCCGTCGAGCCACGCGACCATTCACGTATCCTGCTGCTGCACCGCGACTCCGGATCGGTAGAGCACCGCCACTTCTTCGAACTTCCCCATCTCCTGCAGACTGGCGATCTTGTGGTGGTCAATGACAGCCGGGTAATCCCAGCTCGAATCTACGCTCGCAAGGAGACTGGAGGAACCGTCGAGCTGCTCCTCATTAAGCGGCTCAACGATGGATGGTGGCAGTCCTTAGCTCGTCCATCGCGGCGACTACGTCCAGGGGTCGTCTTATCAACAGACGGCAGGGACCGCACTTACCAGATCCAAGTGGGCACCCGACGGGACGATGGCACGCTCGACGTGCGTCTTGAGAACGAGTCGATTATTTCCGAATGTGGCCAAGTGCCCTTACCACCCTACATCCATGAGTTACTCAGCAACAACGAACGGTATCAGACCGTTTACGCACGGGAAGAGGGCAGTGCAGCTGCCCCAACGGCAGGGCTCCACTTTACTCCCGACCTTATCAAGCGTCTGGGTGCAGCCAGTATCAACTTCGCCTACGTAACGCTACACGTAGGGCTCGATACTTTCCGCCCGGTGGAAGCTGAGGATCCCAGCCAACATCGCATCCACACTGAACTTGCAACCCTGCCTACAGCAACTGCCGTTGCAATTAGAGAGACCCGCTTGCGGGGAGGGAGAATCGTGGCAGTCGGTACTACAACGGTGCGCGTTTTAGAGTCCGCAGCTATAGGAGGAGGCGCAGACATAACCCCATACCATGGGAACACCAGCCTCATGATCCTTCCGGGCCACGAATTCAAAGCCGTCGATGCGCTAATCACCAACTTCCACCTACCCAAGTCCACATTACTCATGCTTGTCGCCGCCTTCGCTGGCAAGGCGCACGTCGACTCCGCTTACAAACAAGCCATTCATGAGCGGTATCGTTTTTACTCTTTCGGTGATGCGATGCTGATAACCTGAACCTTAAAAACAGTGCATTTTGGTACATCTTCCATAAGCTGTCTTACCGTGCTAGAAT
>CAZUGG010000130.1:0-9382 GCA_964619905.1 uncultured Dehalococcoidia bacterium | reverse complement strand
TCATAATGGGCGTCGACGACCTCGCCTGTGTCCATGTCGACTGATGGTAGTGGCTTTGCTAGGGTCGATATGGGTTTGATAGCCACGCGCACCACGACGGACTGTCCTGTCGTCATGCCACCTTCCAGGCCTCCTGCGTTGTTGCTGAGCCGAGCCCACTTCGGAGAGCCATCGGCCCAGGGCTTGATAATGTCATGGACCTTCGAGCCCATAAGCCGTGTTTGGGCAAACCCAAGACCCACCTCGACGCCTTTGACGGCATGAATGCTCATCATTGCCTGGGCGATCCGACCGTCAATCTTTCGGTCCCACTGGATATGGCTTCCCAGGCCGATGGGCACACCCGAGGCGATCACCTCGAAGACGCCGCCAATAGTGTTTTTAGACCGCTTGGCTGCATCGATGGCCCTGATCATCGCTTGTTCTGCTGAGGGGTCTGCACAACGCACCGGTGACTCCTCGACACTGGCCCAGTCTATCGAGCCGCCCGGTTTTGATTCGACGTCGGCTATTGATACAACATGGGCGTTGATCTCGACGCCTAGTTCCGCGAGCAAGCGGCGAGCCACTCCCCCGGCAGCCACACGGGCGGCCGTTTCACGGGCGCTGGCCCTTTCAAGGATGTTTCGGGCATCGTGCTGTTGGAACTTAATCACGCCTGCCAGGTCGGCGTGACCGGGTCGCAGGCGTGTAATGCGTTCCAGCCCCTTACCTTCGTGGGGCCCTTCGTCTAGGGGGTCGGGTGACATGCCATGTTCCCAGTTCACCCAATCTCGGTTTTGTATCCATAGAGAGATGGGGCTTCCTAAGGTCAGGCCGTGACGGACCCCCGCGATGATCTTCGCTTCGTCCTTCTCGATCTTCATTCGCCCGCCTCGACCGTAACCCTTTTGGCGCCTCTCCATATCTAGGCGCAGGTAGTCCTCGGTCAAAGGAAGTCCGGCGGGGATGCCTTCAACGATAACGTTGAGACCCCTGCCGTGGGACTCGCCGGAAGTGAGGAATCGAAGGTTGCCCAAGAGTAGGACGTCCCTAGAAAAGGTGCCCTGTCAGTTTAGCATGGGCTTCACACTAACCGAACTTAATAATGATCCTGTCGCCGTCTTGCAATAGATATTTTAGGAAGTCAGGGTTGCTCTCGCCGTTAATGGACACTTCTAACTTGCCAGGGTTGCCGTCCGGGCAGGCATCGCCGTCTCGGTAAACGGGTTCCCCAGGCAATTGAATGCGTCCGATTAGGACCGCCAAAGCCCCGGCGTCGTAGGAGACCTCAAGGAATCGCCCTAGGGTCGCGTTCTGGCCTGCGTCTTCGCCGAGGCTAGGATGGATGTGGATCTGCCCATCGCCGTGCGAATGGATTCCGGCAGGAAAGGCGGGGACTGTGAAGGGGATGCCGCACACATTGACGGAAAGGCTCGCATGCCAATGGTCTCCCGTTCGAGCTCCGTGGGAGCCAGGAATTACTTTAGGTTCTGACGCTGGAGCTGTGGTCGGTTCTGCCCCGCCACATGCAGCGACAACAAGTGCCAGGGCGGTAACAGAGATGATGTGACGAAGGTTTCGGCCCATGAACTGAGTATAATCCAACAGTGGATACCTTCATCGAAAAGCTGCGCCGTGCCGGTCGTGCGAATGACTCGCTACTCTGCGTTGGACTCGATCCCGACCCTGATTTGATTCCGTCAGGGGTGGCGCTTGATGTTTTCAACCGCTCGATTATTGATGCCACCAAGGACTTGGTCTGTGCCTTTAAGCCGAACTTGGCTTTTTATGAACAGTATGGGATAGAAGGGTTGAAGGCTCTCGACAGCACTATGGCTGCGATTCCGGACGAGATCCCAGTTATTGGTGACGCAAAGCGGGGCGATCTGGGTAACACTGCTGCAGCCTATGCGAAGGCACTCTTCGAGACCTGGGAGTTCGATGCAGCGACTGTGAATCCTTATCTCGGTCGGGATAGCATTGAGCCTTTTCTCGAATACAATTGGAAAGGAGTTTTTGTTCTCTGTCGGACCTCGAATCCGGGCTCGGCTGACCTGCAGTCGCTGAATATGTTGGACAATAAGGGTGACACTCTTCCCTTATATCAGCGTGTAGCTCTGATGGCGGATTCTCTCAACTCGCGGGCCAATGTGGGTTTGGTCGTGGGAGCTACGCAGCCCCAGGAACTCAAGTGGGTTCGAGAGCGTTGCCCCACGATGCCGTTGCTAATTCCTGGGATTGGTGCACAAGGTGGCGACGTTGCTACAACTGTGCGTAATGGCGTGGACGCTAGCGGAGAGATGGCGGTTATCAATTCCTCACGGGCGATTACTTACGCTTCCGGCGGCGGCGATTTTGCTGAAGCGGCTCGTGCTGCGGCCATCCGCGCTCGCGACTTAATGCGTGATGCTCGCCCCCAGACTCAGATGTAGGAGTTATCGTGTCCGACCAGATCCTAGATCTGCACTTGAATGATTTCCTAGTGTTGAAAAAGAAGCACCCGTGTGGCTCCTTCCAGTGGGAAGTTGTACGACTCGGGGCCGACATTGGTTTGTTGTGCAAGAAGTGCGGCCGTCGTCAGCTGATGGCGCGGTCTGCTTTGAGGCAACGTTTGAAATCGATCGACCATTCGTCCCACGACGTGGGGGTGTGAACCCAGTCTGGCGTGACGTGAACCCCAAGGTGCACCGGCCGAATGCTGCTTTCCAACAGAAGCGATGGACTGCGGTGACGGGAGTACTCTCGTTGACACTCGTCTTAGCGCGGGCGTAGTATTCCCCCCAACCCATACAGTACCGCTCTACGCCGTGAGGTCCCCCGAATGGTCGAGATGACCATCGATAGCATCCGCGTAAGTTTGATGAACTACCAGAGGGTAGTCATTCTCAAAGAGAAGTCGGCGGACCGATATCTGCCCATCTGGATTGGGCCTGCCGAGGCTGACGCGATCGCGGTTAAGCTGCAGGATGTCAGCGTGCCCCGGCCGTTGACCCACGACCTCCTAGGGGATGTAATCTCCCAACTCGGTGGCAGTGTCAGCGCGATTATCGTGCATGATTTACAGAACGACACTTTCTTCGCCAAGATTGTCCTTGAGGTTGACGGAAAGAGTATTGAAATCGACTCACGACCTAGCGACGCGCTTGCGCTTGCAGTTCGGTCCAAGGTTCCGGTCTTTACTGAGGAGGCGGTACTTTCTAAGGCAGCGATCTTCCTCGATAAAGAGACAGGCAAGCCAATCACCGTCTCGGAAGCGGAGCAGGCTGCAGGCGATCAGCCTCCGAGACCCCTTGACGAGGACGAGATTAAACGCATGTCGGCGTTTACAGAATTCATCGACACGCTTGATCTGAGTGACCTTGGCAAGGAAGAGGGCAAGCAGTAGAGGCTTTGGGCCTTGCCGAAGTCGTGTGCCCGCTTGGTGAAACGTATTTACCTCAGGCTTTTCAAGTGTATCAGCGGCGATTAAAATGACGCCGCGACCCCGATTTTAGTCGCCCGATTTGTTGACAGTAAAAGGGCTTGTGATAGAATGCACAAGGTTAGCGAGGAGCCCGATTCCGCCCCTAAGCTTGTACGTCATAAGGACGTCATTCGCCTTGTAGGATTCGGGTGGTATTTCGCCTCAAGCCTTGGTGTCGGACTGGGCGGCGGCATCGCCCTCGACTCGGGACTTGATACGGAACCGATCTTCCTTCTCGTTGGCCTGCTGATAGGGACGGCGGCTGGCTTCTATGGCATGTTCAAAATGCTGATGCCCTTATACAAGCGCGATGCGCGTGATCGCGACGTGCTTTCCGGAAGCAACGAGTGAGCGGTAAACAAAAAGTCATCGTTCTGGTACTCCTCGCCTTTGTGGCCACTGTGGCTGGGCGTCTCTTTCTTAACTTCCCGATTCCGTTTATTTCCCTATCTGCCGAGACGGTCGCGAAGGACGTTTTCGGATTCTGGAACATCACGAATAGCCTCATTTCGGCTTGGATCGCAATGGCCGTGGTGATACTGGTGGCCTGGTTAGGGACTAGAAATCTGACGACAGTTCCTAGCAGCCGGCTTCAGAATCTTGTCGAAGGCGTCGTGGGGTGGCTATTGGACCTTGTTCAGGACATGGCTGGCAAGAACCGCGGCCGGATGGTGTTCCCTCTCATCGCCACGATTTTCATCTTCCTGTTGATAGGGAACTGGACCTCGCTCACTCCTATCTTTGGCACCATAGGAAAAGTCGAGACGGGACAATATTTGATGTTCCACAGCATCGAGGAATCGATTGGTGATCTAGAGAGCGACATTGGCGAAGCGATTGTTGCTCCGGGGGCCGATGTAGACGGATTGCACCACCTTGAAGAGGCAATACACGAGTACGAAGAGAAGTTGCATGAGTACGAAGAGTCGACGAGCTTCGAGGGGCTCGGTCCTCCGAATCCTCATGAGGTTGATGAGATCGCTCAAGGCCTAGGACTTACAAGCCTCTCGGAAATCGTCAAAGCCGACTCTGCGGGCGACCGGCTCGTGATTTTTGATCACGATTCGGGCGCGCGCTTTATCCCCTTCGGTTTCAACAAGGCTAAAGAAATCAAACTAGGGGAGTGGTGGAACTTCGATCAGTGGATGGAACAGAGGCTTGTGAACGAGAGGGACCAAGGCACGTCTGTTGTGATCTCAGGGAAAACCGACGTCGATCTAGATGGCAAGACGGTTGGGATCCTTCTTCCGTTCTTTCGCGGAATGAACACTGACCTCATGAACACCCTCGCCGTTTCCTTGGTTGCGATGGTAATGGTTCAGTGGTGGGGGATCAGGGCGAACGGCTTCTTTGGCTACTTCTCACGATTCTTCCAGCTTCGCCAAGGCCCAGTCGGATTTTTCGTAGGTGGCCTGGAGGCGATCAGTGAGGTAGCTAAGATCATAAGCTTTAGTTTTAGGTTATTTGGCAACATGTTTGCGGGAGAGATCCTGATCTTTTCCGTGGCATTTCTTCTCCCGATCATGGCGGGAGTGCTTGTGTTCCCCTTCTTCCTCGAAGTCTTCGTAGGGTTCATTCAAGCAGTTGTTTTTGCCATGCTGACTCTTGTGTTTGTTGTGCTGGCGACTACATCTCATGACGATCATGGTGCCGAAAGCCACGACGATCATTAGCGAACGTAACCCCGAGAGTAACCTCTCGGATTGAAATAAGGTTGAAGTATTAAGGAACCGCCAGGAGGAAGAATTATGGATGCGCTCTTCTCGGTTTTGGCTCAGACTGCAGTAGGTGACGGTGGTCTCAAGGCCATCGGAGCTGGTCTTGCTATCGGAATTGGCGCCATCGGCCCCAGCATTGGCATTGGTATGCTCGTAGCGCGGGCGATGGAGGCCCTTGGCCGTAACCCTGAGGCTGAGAATGCGATTAGGACGAACATGATTTTGGGCATTGCTTTCGCAGAAGCGATTGCAATTTACGCTCTTATCGTTGCCGTCATCATCGCGTTCGTGCTCTAGGTTATTTGTGGCCACGCGTAGCGACCTGGGGACCACTGGTCCCCAGGAAGTCCATTGGTGGATAAGGGGGTCTGAGTGGATGCACTAGGGATCAACTTGCCAGGTCTGGTTGCCCAGATCATCAACTTCACTATCCTGCTGACGGTTTTGTACCTCTTGCTGTACAAACCTGTCATCCGGATGCTAGATCAGCGATCCGATCGGATCCGGGATAGCCTGGATCAGGCTGACCGGCTTAAGGCGGAGAGCGCCGACGCCGCGGAAGCGGTTAAAAATCAGATTGAGGATGCTCGTCAAGAGGGCCGCAACATCGTGGCCCAAGCTACACAAGTTGCCGAGCGAGTGCGAGAAGAGGCCCGAGAGCAAGCGCGGCGTGACGCCGAGCAAATAGCAACGCGCGCTCAGGCGGACATTCAACGGGAGCGCGACGATGCGCTTGAGCGTCTTCGTGCCCAATTTTCTGATTTGGCGATCTTGGCAGCGGAGAGAGTGATCAATTCGTCGCTTGATGCGGCGCAGCATAGGCGCTTAATCGATGAAGTACTGCAAGAGGGCATGAAGAATGGCTCTGCCCAGAACTGACAGACCAAGGGAATAGAGACAAAGTGCCGTCACCAGGATCATCAGCGAGACGTTACGCCCAGGCTGCGTTCGAGATTGCCCGCGAGCGGGACACTATGGACACGTGGGTGAACGACCTTGATGTATTGAATAACGCGGTTGCTCAGGAAGGCTTCGTGGTCCTTGTGGAGAGCCCCAACCTCTCCATCGAGGAGAAACGCGCCATTCTGACCAAGACCTTCTCGGGCATTAGCATGGAGGCGCTTAATTTGGCGACGATTCTGGTTGCCAAGGGGCGTTTTGGTGCGCTTGCTGCTCCGATAGCTGCCGAGTTCCAGCGACGTCTGGACGAGCATCGTGGAATCGAGAGAGCCGATGTTACTACGGCTGTTAACCCTGATAAAGCGGAGCGCGAGCGTATAAAAAAATGGTTGCGCGATATAACGGGCAAAGAAGTCAGGCTTGAGTATCGAACTGATCCGGAGCTGGTTGGGGGCATGGTTGTCAAGATCGGCGATAGAGTCGTCGACGGTAGTGTGCGAACACGGTTGCACGCACTCCGTCGCAACCTACACGAGGGCATGGCCTAGACGAGAGTTGAGAGGGGAGAGGCATGGCGGCAAACGACATAGCTGCGATCATCAAGGAACAGATTGAGCAATACGGCGCCTCCACGACCACTGTGGACGTGGGCACAGTCGTCGAGGTAGGAGACGGCGTCGCCCGGGTCCACGGGCTTGCCGGTATTAGCTACGGCGAACTGGTCGATTTGCCGGGCAATGTTCAGGGGATGGCACTCAACTTAGAGGAAGAGACCGTCGGGGTTGTAGTCCTCGGTGAAGACCTGGGGATCAAGGAAGGCGGCGAGGTTCGTGCCACCGGCCGTGTAGCCGAGGTGCCGGCCGGCGACGCTATGATCGGTCGCGTGGTCGATGCCTTGGGCCGTCCGATTGATGGCAAAGGCCCGATTAAGACTGATGAGTCGCGACCGGTAGAAAAGATCGCCCCGAACGTGGTAGCTCGAAAGTCTGTCGATCGCCCTGTGCAGACCGGCCTCAAGATCATCGATTCTATGATCCCGATTGGCCGAGGGCAACGCGAATTGATTATTGGTGATCGGACTACCGGCAAGTCAGCCATTGCGATAGACACCATAATCAATCAGAAGGGCGGAGACCTGGTCTGTATCTACGTAGCGATCGGGCAAAAGGCTGGTAAGGTAGCTCAGACGGTCGGGATTCTTGAGAACGCTGGGGCGATGGACCACACCATTGTCGTGGCGGCGAATGCCTCCGACTCCGCCGCGTTACAGTATTTAGCACCCTACTCCGGCACAGCGATGGGTGAATATTTCATGGATCAAGGGAAAGATGCCTTGATCATCTATGATGATTTGTCCAAGCACGCGTGGGCCTACCGCGAGATGTCCTTGCTCCTAAGACGCCCGCCGGGCCGAGAAGCCTACCCCGGGGACGTTTTCTACCTCCACAGCCGCCTGTTGGAACGCTCGGCGAATCTTGATTCCGAGGTTGGAGGTGGCTCACTGACGGCGTTGCCCATCATTGAAACGCAGGCTGGTGATGTCTCGGCTTACGTGCCGACGAATGTGATCTCAATCACTGACGGGCAGATCTTTCTTGAAACCGATCTCTTCAACGGCGGAGTGCGTCCTGCGATGAACGTGGGGATCTCCGTCTCTCGTGTCGGTGGCTCAGCGCAAACCCGGGCAATGAAGAAGGTGGCGGGTGGTCTGCGTCTCGATCTAGCTCAGTTCCGTGCTCTGGCTGCGTTTGCACAGTTCGGAACGGCCGACTTGGACGCGACTACGCGGGCCCAGATCGAGCGTGGGCAACGTATGACCGAACTGTTGAAGCAGGGCCAGTACGGACCCTATTCGCTCGCCGATCAGGTCGCAATACTCTATGCGGGCGTCAATGGTTACTTGGATGACGTCCCAGTTGAGAAGGTAACTGCGTTCGATGTTGCCTTTGTGGAGTTCATCCGGACCAATCACCCGGAGATACTTTCGGCGATTACCGAGGCCAATGACATCTCGGACGACACCGAAGCACAGTTGAAGACTGCTATCCAGGCGTTCAAGGATTCGGTCCCCTACTAGTTGCAACGTGGCTGATTAATGGCAAATCTAAGGACCATACGGCGGCGTATCCGAAGCGTCGAGAACACGGCGAAGATCACCCGTGCCATGGAGATGATCGCTGCTTCTAAGATGCGGCGTGCCCAGGAACGTGTGCTTGCTGGAAGACCGTATGCCGAAAAGCTCCTCAGCGTGCTAGGAAATCTGTCAGGGCAGTCTGATGAGGTGGAGGATCTGCATCCACTTCTGGAGAAGCGAGATGTCCGTAATATTCGGATTCTCCACGTGACCCCTGATCGTGGACTCACCGGTGGACTGAATTCGAATCTCAACCGCCGGGCTTCCCAGTTCGTGCTTGAAGAGGAGCACCCTGTATCTGCCGTCACCGTAGGCAAGAAGGGTCGGGACTTCCTCGTTCGTTACGGACAGGATGTCACTGCCTCCTTCACTGATATGGGAGACAAGTTCACGGTGGCTGATATCCAGCCGATGACCCGGCTGATCAGCGATGCCTATACGGCTGAGCAGGTCGATCGTGTCTACTTGATATATGCCGAATTTGTATCGATGACTGTGCAGCGGCCGGTCGTGCGGCAGCTGCTCCCGATTGAGCCGGCAGTTGCTGTCGAGGGGGCTGAGGTTTCGCGAGCTGGCTACATCTATGAGCCTGATCCTGCCGGTGTTCTTCGACAGTTGCTACCGCGATTTGTTGACGTGCAGGTATACCAGGCGCTACTAGAGGCGACCGCCAGTGAGCATGCATCACGAATGGTGGCTATGCGCAACGCGACCGATAGCGCGAACGAAATGATTCAGGACTTGACTCTGGAAATGAACAAAGTCCGCCAGGCTACGATCACCGCCGAACTACTTGACCTAACCGGCGGAGTCGTGGCACTGGAGACTTAGAACAGGTTCGAGGTGCAAGTGCACCGCAAGGAGGTTCCGGATGGCAACCGGTAAGGTGGTACAGGTCATTGGGACCGTTGTGGATGTGGAATTCGGCTCGGAGGAAATCCCGGGCATCTATAACGCCCTGGAGGTTAACCAGAGCGGCGACAAGATTGTCCTCGAGGTCGAGCAACACATCGGTAATAACTGGGTTCGCTGCCTCGCTCTCGGTGCGACCGAAGGGCTGAAGAGAGGTGCTGAAGCCGTCGACACCGGTCAGCCAATTGCTGTGCCCGTCGGACGCTCCTCGCTCGGACGGCTTTTCAACGTGACGGGGGAGGCTTTGGACGGACTTGGTGACGTGGCTGCGGA
>CAZUGG010000129.1:0-4675 GCA_964619905.1 uncultured Dehalococcoidia bacterium | reverse complement strand
GACAGACATGAGGAATGGTGGTGCCGGTCTCACTCGAATTGAATTCGAATTACCGACCAGAGGGCTGATCGGATTCCGAGGACACTTTCTGCAGCTGACACGAGGGGATGGTGTCATGAACAGCGAGTTCCTCGAGTACCGACGGCTGCGAGGAGAGGTTCGTAACACCCGATCGGGGGCCTTGGTGGCTGCGGAACCAGGCACCGCGGTGACGTATGGGCTGAATAATGCGCAACAGCGTGGTCAGACATTTATTGACCCAGGCACCGAAGTATATGAAGGTATGGTCGTCGGGATGCACGCTCGGGACAACGATCTCGTGGTGAATGTGTGTAAACAGAAAAAGCTGACGAACGTCAGGGCCGCCTCCGCCGATACGGCTATTCAGCTTACCCCTCCAGTGAAAATGAGCCTCGAGGAAGCGCTCGAGTTCATCACCAACGATGAAGTTATTGAGGTCACGCCCGCAAGCATGCGTTTGCGTAAGAAAGTACTCAAGAACGATGCGCGCCATCGATCCAACAAGGCTGGTTCCAAGTCCCAAGCGACGGCTTAACGAGTCCGGACCGCTGGGCTCTGGCGTTTAAACTGGATCAAGGTTAGGGACCGCCTATAATGCCGCACCTCGAATTGGGTGATCTTGATGTAGAGGTAGTCTTAAAGGACATTAAAAACCTCCACCTCAGGGTCTACCCACCTTCCGGCCACGTACGTATCTCAGCGCCGAGGCGGATGAGCCTAGACCGCATCCGTGCCTTTGCTCTTTCAAAGCTAGATTGGATCCGACGGCGGCAGGCAAAACTTCGGGAGGAGGAACGCCAAACCCGTTTTGATTACCGGGATCAAGAAATCCACCAGGTGTGGGGCGAGCCGTGCGTGCTAGTAGTGTCTGAAAGTGATGAGGGGCCTACAGTGGAACTCAAGGAAGGTCGCTTGCTTCTGCGAGTCGAACCACAAACTGGAAAAGAAAAGAGGAAAGCCCTAATTGAGGCATGGTATCGGCAGGAGCTAGGAAAAGCTCTACCGCCGTTGCTCGCTCGATGGCAACCGTTACTGGGCGTAAATATAGCGCGGGTCTCCCTCCGTCAGATGAAAACTCTCTGGGGAAGTTGCAGCCCGAAGGCTCGAACACTTCGTATAAACACCGAGCTGGCGAAGAAACCGGTGGAATGCCTTGAATATATTGTGGTCCACGAATTGACTCATTTGATGGAACCGTCTCATAACGCTCGTTTTGCTAGGCTGATGGATCGCTCGCTGCCCCGTTGGCGGGACTACCGCAAGGTGCTTAACCACCGGCCGGTGACGCGAGGCGCCTGAGGGAGCGGCCGTGAGCTTTAGAAACGGAGCGCCCCGTTTGATCGGGCTTAGGCGCAAGCCTGCTGGATTCACTCTTGTCGGTCTTTTGCTCGTTGCGATAACGCTTGTGGTTGTCGTTGAATGCGTGAGCAACGCAGATATCGAAGGTCGTGTCCATTCAGTAGTGCGAGTGAAAACCGCTACTTCCCAAGGTTCAGGTTTTCTCATGCGAGCGCGCCCGCCCTTTGATGAGGTGGTGATAACGAATGAGCATGTTGTCGGCTCTGAATATTTCGTGCAGATCTACAGCCCGTGGAGGGACGAGTGGATGCACGGCACGGTGCTAGATCGGAATCCGCAAGTTGATTTGGCGGTCATTGGTATTGATGCGGAATCAAGGGGCCTGCTGCCAAAGCTGCAGCTGGGCAACTCAGATCTCCTCCTGCCTGTCCAAAACCTTTACGCGCTAGGTATCCCGACGTCGCCTGGCTCCACCAAAGCTAGTGTTCATTACGAGCGAGCCCAGTACATAACTACGGTTACTGACCAGGGCGTGGAATGGCTCCACATCCGGTGGCCTGGGCACGGAAAGGGCAGCAGTGGTGGCCCGATTATTGATGACGAAGGGGAAGTGGTTGGGGTTATGGCCGCGCAACTTCTGGCCACGAACACGCACGATGACGGCCTCGCGGTCCCTTCGAAATATGTAGTCGAGTTCCTGGACAAGCTCGACATTCTTTTCGACCAATCTGGCCAGTAGGATTGGCACGCACAAATGCCAGAAATGCGTGTGATGCAACGTCCTGCTGTAAACTGATTTAAACATCCTCGAGAGGCATCCTTCTATGAGCGGGTTGATCGACCCAGCAGATCATCTTGAGATGGGCCTTCCCCCGGGCTATTGGCGTGTACCTGAGAAAGGCTATGAGTGGCGCCGGTCTTTCGAGGATGCGCTTCCAGATACTGCACAGCTCAAGGTTGGGCAGGACAAGACCGGGATTTACCTACTCCCCAGGGTTGGTATTGGCGTTGAAAGCCAGGGGGCACAGACCGTATACCCTATGTTCAGCAAGGGTAATAGGCTGCTTCGCGGCTTCGACGAACTTGCTGAAACGGTGAGTGAGCAGGCGGCTTTGCTTGAGGGCGAGCCTCGCGGGACGGACCCAGCGCAGGATCTGATAAAAGGATTTGTTGACGAGTGGGGTTGGCTTGGTCTCGGCGAGCAGATCACCATTGGTGATCATGAGCCCTCTGACCTGAGGGAAGGTGAGTCGATGGCTGTTTGGAAGAAGGAACTTGCCCAGTGGCATGACCTGCGGACGACATGGAGGGCCATCATGACATTGGATGCTTCTGACAGTGCTGGCCCTCATGGGGACAAGGAGGTCATTGCTCCCGATGTCATCAAAGCAAGGAAACTCTTGGAAAGCCGGGTTAAGTGGCAGTGGAACAACTCGACGCCCGGGGCTCGGCCTGTTGGCGTTGCATATCAAGGAGTGGGTGCGCAATCTGGCTGGGAATTGATTGCCGCCGAATTCGACAACACGACGAAGCGCTGGTTTCAGCGGTTTAACCCTTTAAACGAACCTGAGCCTGATGTGGTCGAGCCTGCTCGGTACTACGTGGCTCGAGAGGTCAACAAGGTCGTGGCAAAGCATGTCCCGTTCCAGTGGATTTACCTTGAGAGGAAGTCGAAGCTTTTTCCGCAGACGCTGCTTGGAGGCCTCTACTACCTTTTTCTTAGTAAGCTCGGAGCTGCGGAAAGGAAAGGTTTCGCATCGATCGAGCGCTGGTGCGCAAACGAGCGGTGCCTTTTGGGTAAAACCTTTGTGGCGAGGAGACGAGACCAGAGGTACTGCAGCCAGAGGTGCCAGAAAAATGCACATCAAAGGAAGCAACGGGTGAAGGAAAGGGATGCTCAAACCGCCAAATCGGGACCTGAGGAGGAGATGGGGGAGCCATCCTTTGCAGGCTACGACGCACGTTTAGCTGAACTCGAACGCGGCATGTTCGAAGGCTTTGTCGAAGAGCACAAGAAGGCCCAGGGGACGGATGATGAGTTGCACTGCGCGCTTGAGCCGTGGGAGCTAGATAATGAGAGGCACGAAGATTAAAGAGGAACGGAGGACGTCGCCTTTTATAAGGTGAGTCCAGCCCCCGAAGAATAAGACCAACAGGTGACAAGCAAGACTATGGGATCTATTGCAGAAATGGGTCAGCGTTGACGAAGACAGCCGATGTTGTGGTGGTTGGGGGAGGCATTATTGGTGCCGCCGTTGCGTACGAGCTTTCGAAGCGGTCAGTTGGTGTTGTGTTACTGGAGAGGAACACTCTTGCCTCGTGTGCGACGTACGCTTCTGCCGGGATGTTGGCTCCAGCAGAGTTCGCGGCGGACAGTGCTGGCCGCGAGCCGGTCATAGACCTTGGTTTCGAGAGTTTCGCGATGTGGCCGAGCTTCGTCGAGGAAATCGAGTCGGCCAGTGGGTTCACCACAGACTGTCGGGCTTTTGGGATCCTGAGAGTGGCTAGCGATGAGGGAGAGGAGGCTGTCGTCAAACAGCAGGCTTCTTGGGCCACGGAGCATGGTCTTGACCTGTCTTGGCTGTCTGCCAAGGAGGCGCTTGAGCTGGAACCGAACCTCGATCCAGGGATCTTTGGCGCGACGTTCTCCACGACCGAGGATAACGTGACTCCAACAAGAGTCGTGGAGTCGCTCCGTCGAGCGGCGGTAAACAACGGTGTCGAGTTTCGGGAACACACCCCGGTTTCCGGCTTGGCTCGAAACAATGGGCAGGTGACTGGTGTTCGGACTCCGAGCGAAGACATCTATGCTGACAAAGTAATTTTAGCCGTAGGCTCTTGGGGCTGTGAGGCGGGGCAGTGGCTTGGGATGGAGGTTCCCGTCCATCCCGTTCGGGGACAGGCTGCTTACCTCAATCCACTTGAGAAGCCGTTGCGTCACGTCGTGTTGAGGGGCCGAGCTTGTGCTATTCCTAAAAGCGATGGCACAACGTGGATTGGGACCACACGAGAGCACGAAGCCGGTTACAGACAAGAGACCACAGTTGAAGGGATGGGTTTGGTCTTCAGCCAGATCACAGAACTCCTGCCTGGCGTTGGGGACGCTAGTGTCCATCACACTCGTGCTGGCCTACGCCCCTGGTGTGCCGACGATCTTCCCGTGCTTGGGCCTGCTCCTAACGCTGAGGACGTGATTTTTGCAACTGGTCATTATGGGGAGGGGATCCTTCTTGCGCCCATCACAGCTCAGATCGTTGCAGATGTGATTACGGAGGATCGAACTGATCTTGCTCCGCTTGCAGCGAAACGGTTTGCAAAGCAGGGTTCGTAGGCGGGATTGTCGTTGAGGGCCAAC
>CAZUGG010000128.1:0-3754 GCA_964619905.1 uncultured Dehalococcoidia bacterium | reverse complement strand
GCTACATTTTCTGTGCCAGCTCGGAAGTCGTGTTCCTGACTTCCACCTACTATGAATGGTTGGAAAGGTGTGTTTCGGCGAATATATAATGCGCCTATTCCCTTTGGTCCGTAGATTTTATGCGCTGTTAGCGACAGTAAATCAACACCGAGTTGATCTGGCCGAATATCAATGGCACCAGCAGCCTGAACGGCGTCTGTATGGACAATTGTCTTAGGGTTTTTTTCGTCAACGGCCTGGGCAATTTCTTTCATTGACTGGATTGTCCCAACTTCATTATTGGCCGTCATTATCGTGACGAGGATCGTATCGTCCCTTACGGAAGCTTGGACATGACTTGGATCGACAAAACCTTCCGTATCTACGGGAATCAAGGTGATCTCAAAGCCATCTTTTTCTAAGGATTCCAGTGCATGAAGTACAGCATGATGTTCGATGTTTGAACTTATAATGTGTTTTCCGGTGTGCTCTAGTGCATGGGCGACTCCGCTGATCGCTGCGTTATCTGATTCTGTTCCTCCTGATGTCAAAACAATTTCTGTTTCGTCGCATTCAAGGATTCCGGCGATTTGAGATTTTGCCGAGTCAAGGCCTTTTCGCGCGGTTTGTGCCTCGGCATAGATTCCAGATGGATTGCCCCAGTGAGCAGTGAGGAATGGTATCATGGCCTCAACAACACGCTTATCTATAGGCGTTGTGGCGGCATGGTCCAGGTATATACGGCGATTGTCCATTAAGTGGCCTAATCTTTCATGCAATTTTCGAAGGGGCGCTAGTCTAATTCTAACGCTATCGACAAGTAGCTTAAACGGTCAATATTGCGCCACCACTGAGATTTATTAGAGCTGCGGGAGTGTTATTTAATCTAAATAGTCTCGATTTACATATTTGCATTGGTATTTTGTGATAGACGTGCGATTCAATTAACAGATATGCTCTTATAGTAGGCCAAACAGAGTTTTGGTGTGTGACACTTACAATGTGAGGATCATTTTATGACCATGGAACTTACGAACTTGATAGAAGTTACCGATATCGCTTCAGAAAAAGCGGCAGCCATGCTTAAAGAAAAAGGTTTTGACAATGGTGCATTACGTGTATTCGTAGTGAGTGGGGGTTGTAGTGGCTACCAGTATGGAATGGCCTTGGCAACCGAAGCCGAAGAAGGCGATCAGGTCATTGAGAAAGGCGGAGTTCGCTTTCTAGTCGATTCCGAGAGCGCGCCACTTCTAATGGGTGCTCAAGTGGACTATATCGATGATGTGATGAAACAGGGATTTAGTATAAGTAATCCAAATGCATCCAAGAGCTGTGCATGTGGTAGCTCTTTTGATACTGCGGAGAGTGCAGGGGCATCACAAGCTCGTTCTTGTTGCTAATGTATATCGTGCTTCAATATATGACCCGCCATTTGGCGGGTCGTTGTTTTTAACGTGACGATAAAGCGTAGATATTTCAAAATCGTATATAAATATCATTAATTACTGGCCAGGTGTTAGTTGAATGGTTTTTGGCAATAACTGTAAAAGTCGAATCAACATTGACTAAGCTTCGAAGTCACGTTTAGGAAGGAAGTACATTGTGATTACTGAAATTTGGGAGTCAGATCCGTTTAGTCAACGTCGCCATGAAATTATAGGCAAATTTGATACGGATTATGCATGGGTAAGTGGTGATGTTTTTGTAGATAAGCGAGGAGGGGAATTTGTGAAATTTCGAGTCTTATCGGTTCGTGTTGAATTGGATGACGATGGCCTTTCACGTGAAGTCCTCGCATTGCGGGTTGAATAATCTAAATATATGGAATCTGCGGAAGCATTTCAGCGTCTAGTTAAGGAAGCCCATGGTTGTCGGGTCTGCCGTGATGTGGTTTCGGGATCTGCAATATTATCTGACTTCCCAATCAGTCCGGTGTCTATTTTTTTCGTTGCAGAGGCTCCAGGTTATCTAGGGGCCGTTCGATATAAGATTCCCCTTTGGGGTGACAGAGCGGGGAAGAATTTCCGTGCCTATTGTGCAGGCGCAGGTGTTGATCTGAGCCGAGCTTATATAACGAATGCTGTTTTGTGTCATCCGGCATCTTGTTTTGGTAAAAACCGTACCCCAAAGCGTTCAGAGATACGTTCCTGCGGATCCTTTCTAGGGCGCCAAATTGAAATCATAGATCCGACATTAGTTGTAGCATTAGGCAGATGTGCGCTTGATGCACTCCGTTTAATTGAACCGCATGAGATAGAATTTGGTCATGATGTCGCACAACCCACCCCTTGGGGGAAACGCCATTTGGTGTCCCTCTACCATCCCTCGGGCAGGACTCTTTCCCGTCGAACCCAACAAGCTCAACTACATGATTATTCTGTTGTCGCTAAATGGCAGGAAAATGCCCTAATAAAAACACCGTGATTGCTTGTACTCTGACCAAACCCATAAATTAATGAAGTCATAATCGAGTTGTTTTGAGTGGTCGTGTAAAAATTGTCGGTAGAAGTGAGCACAGTATTTAATGGAATCCGGTAGTCTTCCCTATTCACTTTTTCTAATCCTGGTTGAACTTGGTTTTGGTGGCTTAATAGTTATGCTTGCTGTTGATTTTCGTGGTGGCGCTACACGTGGGTTTATCAAAGGAACCACGATTATGATTCCAGTTGTGCTGGGACTTACAGCTTGGGTGGGAATAACTTTGGACGGTACATCTGTAGAGGGATATCATCTCGACTCGCGTGGTCGAGATGTTGCAGTAATGCTGATTTTTGTTGCTACGGCTCTTAGTGTAATTCATAATGTGGTTCTTTATTTTAATCGAGTGACATTAAGTCGAGCACTTGGAGCGATTCTTGTTGGTGTTGCTGTCGCGACATTACTTTCGATTGCGTTTATGTTGCGTATCCCAGCTTGGAACATGGGGTTAATTTTCTTTAGTCTCCTTTTGGGCTCTCTTTCAGTTGGTTTGGCTGCTGTAGGATTAGCACTTGGACATTGGTATCTGGTAACACCACGCCTTCCCGCGCAACCTCTTAATGAGATTATTTTCTTCTTTCTTCTAGTGGTTCTTGGACAGTTTCTACTGTTTGGTTTAGCTATTTCTTTACCCATTGATGAGGTTCCAATTGGAGGAAGGGATATGGCTTTAGTTGATGATGTGACATTCTGGCTACGGATTCTCGTTGGTTTAGTTATGCCCATTATTTTTGCTTGGATGGCTTGGCTATCGTCGCGAGTTCGATCAATGATGGCGGCAACCGGCCTACTTTATCTAGTAACAGCATAGGTCCTTGCGGGTGAAATTGGAGCCAGAGTGCTGTTACTTGATAGTGCTAGGCCAATCTAATGAGATTCCATTAGCCTGAGTGCTTGATGTAAGAGAATGGATCAGCGGTCAGACTTTCGCGGTACCACGATTTCTCGTCTTTTTGGATGGAACTGCAGATTTTTTGGTAAATCATATGAGGTAAATATTTGAGAGGAACGGATAGAGTCAAGCAGGTTACCAATTTGAGTAAGCCCGTTCGGAATCTGAGGACCATGCCACGTAATAAGACTGCCTTCTATTAGGAAAACCTGTTTGCTTTTTGCAGCAGGGATATCACGTATTGTAAGAAAATCGTCGCGGTGTTTTGTGCGAAATCGATAAGGTTCGTCGGGCAAAAGTATTACATCTGGCTCAGCTGCTCGAATTTCATCCAGAGTCACTTGTGGGTAATGTGAATTTGTCGGGTGTTGTTCAAATACGTTTATTCCACCGGCAATCCTTAGC
>CAZUGG010000127.1:0-3355 GCA_964619905.1 uncultured Dehalococcoidia bacterium | reverse complement strand
ATTCCTCATGTCTGTCATCCGAGCGAGCCTCGAGGCCAATGACTCAGTAACGGCGCCGATGGCCTCCTGGGCCACTTCCACCGTGAGCAACTCATAAGGTTCCCTGCGCACACCATCAATGACTTTGATGATCGCTTTCGGCCGAGAAACACGAAACTCGTAACCCTCACGGCGCATAGTTTCAATAAGAATAGAAAGGTGCAGTTCTCCCCGTCCCGCCACCAGGAACTCATCCGGGCTTCCCGTGTCCTCGACCCTTAAACTCACGTTTGTCTGTAGCTCGGTGATAAGCCGCGAACGAAGCTGGCGCGACATGACATATTTGCCTTCGCGGCCGGCAAACGGAGAATCGTTCACCCCAAATGTCATCTGCACCGTAGGCTCGCCTATATCGATCGGTGAAAGTAACTCTGGGAACTCCGCTGCGGCTATCGTGTCGCTAATAGAGGCGTTTTGCAGCCCAGCTATGGCAACGATTTCACCGGCCTCAGCCTGCTCCACTTCGTTGCGTGACAAACCCTGGAACACGAAGACCTTCGTGGCCGAGAACAACTCAGCGTCGCTTCCCTTCAGCTTAACCATTCGATCCCCTGTCGCCACAGTACCTCTGAGGATCCTCCCGACCACAATCTGCCCCAGGTGACTGTCATAGAGAAGGGCGGTCACAAGCATCTGGAACCCGCCTTCAGGGTCACCCTCGGGTGGGGGAATATGATCCACGATAGCCTCGAACAACGGCTCGATGCTCTTGGGGGTATCGCCCAACGATGCCACCGCATATCCAGTCTTAGCAGCGGAGTACAGGATAGGAAAGTCGAGCTGGCTGGCGTCTGTCGCGATCTCCAGGAACAAATCCTGGACCATACCCGCGACCACTTCTGGTCTGGCGGATGGCCGATCGAGCTTGTTGATGACCGTGATGGGTTTCAGCCCCAATTCCAGGGCACGACGCAAGACAAAGCGCGTCTGAGGCATCGGCCCATCTACAGCGTCAACGATAAGAAGACAACCATCAGCCATATTGAGCACGCGTTCGACTTCGCCGGAGAAATCAGCGTGCCCCGGAGTGTCGATGACGTTGATCTTCACACCGTTGTAATTAACAGCAGTGTTTTTCGCGAGAATGGTAATGCCCTTCTCACGCTCCAAGTCATGACTATCCATGATCAATTCGCCAACCTCTTGGTTTGGCCGAAAGATCTGGCTTTGCTTCAGCATCGCGTCCACAAGAGTGGTCTTGCCATGATCAACGTGGGCGATGATAGCGATGTTGCGAATATCGGAACGCACGGGCTGCCCTTTACAAGGAAAACTGGCCACCAACGGGGCCAGCAACTACTTCTAGTCTACCATCGCCCTCTCCGATCCAATGAGATTCTCATAAGGACTCGGCACCCATCGCTAACGTTTCTGGCCGCCCAACATTGTCTCTTGTATAGTGACTGCAGCGCGCCGGCTAGATCCCCAAGGTAACGCGATCGTGCACAAGCCTACTCCAAAAGCGGGCTCCCAACGGAACGCTGGCATGACCACCAGCCGCATGAATCGCAGAGATTTCCTAACCAACGGAGCTCGCCTTGGACTCTCGGCGACCGCTCTGGCAGCACTAGTGAAGCTTTGGGGAGGCGATCCCACCCAAGCAAGCGCAGCCAGCGGCCACCCGCCCAAACTACTAACCTCTGCGGTCCCTCGACGTGAGTGGCCGGCCCAAGAGATTGCCTCCGAGCCTCAGTACGACTACACATCCACCCAAACCAAGATTGGGCACCTCATGCGGAGAGCGGGATTCGGTGCCAACGCGAAAGAGATACGCCACTTCTCTGATCTGGGTGTAGAGAAAACAGTCGACCATTTGTTGGACTACGAAATGGTCGATGACTCAGCCCTTGAGATCAAGCTGGCCGAGCTGGACTGGGACCTTGAAACATTCCAAGGCCTGAGGAGTTGGTGGTTCGCTCGAATGGTCTACACAAAGCGACCCCTTCAGGAAAAAATGGTCCTCTTCTGGCACGGACTTCTAACGAGTGAGATCAGGAAAGTTGGCCGCGGCCCGATGATGTACGAACAGAACGAGCTCTACCGCCGAAACGCTCTTGGGTCCTACGATAGTTTTCTCAAGGACGTCATCCGCGACCCCGCGATGCTCATATATTTGGACAATCGATCTAGCCGAAAGGAGTCCCCCAACGAGAACTTCTCTCGCGAGCTCCTCGAATTGTTCACCCTTGGCGTGGGCAACTATGGCGAGCACGATGTAAGAGAATCAGCCCGAGCCTTCACAGGGTACAGCTTACAAAGGCGAGGTCGAACTAATCTTCAAGAATTCGTCTTCCGAAGCCGCTGGCACGATTGGGACAGAAAAGAGTTTATGGGTGAGGTCGGTGACTTCGACGGAGACCAAATCGTCGATATCATCGTCAAGCAGCCGTCGGCAGCCCAATTCATCACACAGCGACTCTTTAGCTACTTCGCCTACGACGATCCTGATCTTTCAACGATAGACCGCATTGCTCAAGTGTTTGTAGATTCTCACTACAACGTCAAAGAGTTGGTGCGGGCAATTCTCACGTCACCGGAGTTTTATTCGAACCTAGCCTATCGATCAAAGGTGAAAAGCCCTATCGAACTCATCGTGAGCACCTATCGCCTGCTGGACATCGATACTGACGGAAGGTCCTTGCAATACCTCGCTCAAAGTATGGGTCAAACAGCATTTGACCCACCAAGCGTGGAGGGCTGGACCGGCGGTGTCGCGTGGATCAATTCCACAACTCTTATCAATCGCGTGAACTTTGCGAACCAAATCTCAGCGCAATATAAGGGAAGGATTCGCAATGCTCTCCGGTCCGCCAACCGCTCAGACCTTACCGAACACTTTATCGCCCTGTTGTTGGACGGCAACCTATCTCAAGAAGAGCGACTGGCCCTGAACGAGTTCATCCAAGATGTAGAAAGCCTGGGTTCCCCCATTGGGTCCGCTCGACAGAGAGATTGGGACGCGGAATTGCTAAAAGGGCTTCTTTACTTGATCACAGCTTCGCCGGCATATCAGCTAGCCTAAGGGGCCAGGAGTAAACGAGCTTGGTCTCGCGAAGACAGTTCATTAAAACGTCAGCCGCCGTCAGCGCTGCAGCAGCACTGCTTCCTAGTGCGTTCGGAACTGTCTCGGCGACGACAAGTGCTCCCCGTGGACCAAAGGGGACGCTAGTTATTGTCCGAATGGACGGCGGCAACGACGGGCTCAACACCTTGGTGCCGTATGGGGATGGACTTTACTACGACTACCGGCCCAACCTAGCCATTGATCCATCCGAGCTCTACATCCTTGACAACCACTTTGGGTTCCACCCAAGCC
>CAZUGG010000126.1:0-4338 GCA_964619905.1 uncultured Dehalococcoidia bacterium | reverse complement strand
GCTCATGGAGGATCAATGAGCCCCAAGTCACTACGTAATAGTTTCATTTATGTCATTATCGCCTTGGCGGCTATCGTCATGTTCTTCACGTTCATTCAGCCTAGCTATTCAACGGCTGACATTCCCATCAGCGAAGTTGTGGAACTGGCAAAAGCGGAAAAGCTGCAAACGATTGAGATCCATGGAGATAACCTCACACTCATCACAACGACTGGAGGTACTTTCCAATCTCGAAAAGAAGAAGGTTCCAGCCTAGTCGAAACCCTTGAACGGGCCAATATCGATACCGCTGCGACAGGCCTTGAGATTGTTATCAAGGGTGAGGGCGGACTTGGCACTGTCTTCGGCGTTCTCCTAAGTATCCTCCCCTTAATTTTCTTTGGTGGATTGCTCTTGTTCATGATGAAACAAGCCCAAGGTTCTGGCTCCCAAACCATGAATTTTGGTCGTAGCAAGGCACGCGTCGTCATGGCAAACCGCCCGACAGTAGCCTTTGCTGACGTCGCTGGAGAAGATGAGGCTAAGGAGGAACTTGCAGAGGTTGTTGAGTTCCTGAAGTTCCCCGAGCGGTTCACTTCCCTTGGTGCCCACGTGCCAAGGGGCGTTTTGCTTGCTGGTCCGCCAGGCACGGGGAAGACATTGCTTGCCAAAGCTGTGGCAGGTGAGGCCGAGGTACCGTTTTTTTCGATTAGTGGCTCTGAGTTCGTCGAAATGTTTGTAGGTGTAGGTGCAGCCCGAGTCCGAGATCTGTTTGATCAGGCAAAGCGCAATGCTCCCTGCATCATCTTCGTGGACGAGATCGACGCAGTCGGTCGCCATCGTGGTGCAGGTTTGGGCGGAGGGCATGATGAGCGTGAACAAACACTGAACCAGATCCTGGTAGAGATGGACGGCTTTGATACCGGCACGAATGTGATCGTACTGGCCGCGACCAACCGCCCAGATATCTTAGACCCCGCCCTCCTAAGACCTGGTAGGTTCGATCGCCGTGTAGTGTTGGATTTACCGGACGTGGTTGGCCGTTCAGCCATCCTGACCGTCCACGCCAAAGGTAAACCGCTAGATGAGGATGCGAATCTTGAAGTTGTTTCCAAACAAACACCAGGATTCAGTGGTGCTGATTTGGCCAATCTGGTGAATGAAGCTGCAATCCTTGCCGGACGCGCACGCAAGAAGTCGATTAGCTCTCAAGAGTTTGCTGAAGCAATAGACAGAATCGAGGCAGGTCCAGAGAAAAAGAGCCGGGTGTACTCACAACGTGAGAAGGAAATCACAGCCTACCATGAAGCAGGCCACGCTCTGGTTGGCCACATGCTCCCGCATGCAGACCCTGTTCAGAAAATCTCCGTTGTAGCACGTGGCAACATGGGAGGATATACACGATTCTTGCCTGAAGAAGACCGACACATGTGGAGTAAAGCACAATTCAAGGATAGGCTGGCAATGGCAATGGGTGGTCGTGTAGCAGAAGAATTGATTTTTGTGGATGTGACTACAGGAGCCAGCAATGACCTAGAGGTTGCCACCAACATTGCTCGCCAAATGGTCACACGATTCGGTATGAGCGAAAAACTGGGTCCCAGGACATTCGGGAAACGTGAAGAAATGGTGTTCCTAGGCAAAGAAATTTCCGAGCAGAGAGACTACAGTGACCGTGTAGCAGAGGAAATTGACTCTGAGGTCCATACCTTGGTTGAAGAAGCCTACGCGCTGGCGAAGCAAACGTTGACTGTCGAAAACAACAAGCTTCACCAGATTGCGAAATATCTTATTGAACATGAGACCGTTGAAGGGGCCGCACTGCAAAACCTGTTTAGCTCAGAAGCTCCTGTCGAGAACACAGCTTCGGTTCGTCAGTCTAAAAGGGCATCTTCCTCAGCGGGAAAACCCAAAGCCAAAAATGCAGCCGGGAAACAACGGACGCCAAAGGAGCGATCATCCGGACCAAACACCGCTCCTGCTCCCGCCTCCTAGGTGATAACCCATCCACCAATCCTTCCCCCCAAGGATTTTGTCCGATAAGCGTATTAACTCTTGAAGGGAAGAGAACTTGAAATTCTGCCAGGGGGTACGATGTCCACGGAGACGACCCTTCACAGTTTTGATTCATTAGAGGAGTCCTGGGACGCATTAGTCCCTGATTGTGATGTCAAGGCCTTCTTTCTTTCCCACGAATGGCAACGGTTGTGGAGGGAAAATTTCGGTGAAGGCAGGGAACTGATACTTCTCGCGTTCCAACAAGCAAGCGAGCCTGTTGGTATAGCCCCCTTACAGCGCCAGAATGATACAATCTCGTTCCTCGGTGATACCGACCTTTTTGATTTCCACGACTTCATAATTCCAGAAGGCAAAGAAAACCTTTTTTACCCTTTTCTTGAAGACTATCTGGTGTCTCAGGCATGGAATAAACTCTATTTCCCATCCCTACCACAAACATCCCCGACGTTGGAGCACCTCCCCAAAATCGCGGTACGCCAAGGATGGCAATGTCAGATAGAGCAGGAAGATGTTTCTCCCTCCCTTACTCTACCGGCCGACTGGGACACCTACTTGTCTGGACTCCGGAAAAAGGATCGGCATGAGCTAAGACGAAAGCTCCGCCGGCTTGAGAACACCGGAGGATTTGAACCCAAGCTTTACACAAACCAAAACGACGTCTCCAACAAACTCGAAATCTTCTTCCAACTAATGCGGAAGAGCCGCGAGGATAAACACCATTTCCTGACCCCCGAACGAGAGTCCTTCTTCCGAGAGATGGCAGTGGCGCTGGCCGAGGTTGGTGTGCTATTTTTATGGTTCCTAGAACACAATGGAACTCCAGTATCGGCAGCGCTTTGCTTTGATTACTGCGGGCGACGCCTCTTGTACAACAGCGGATTCGACCCTGAATTTTCAAGCCTCAGTGTTGGATTGCTCCTAAAGGCGACATGCATCCGAGATGCTATTGAACGTCGCCTAGCCTCCTTCGAGTTCTTACGCGGTGATGAACCCTATAAGTACCACCTTGGGGGAATTGACCAGGCGGTCTACTGCATGACCGTTTCTAAGCGGTCCTAAAGCAGGGAGTAGGATGAAAAAATCATTCTGGGAAGCCTCCAAATGCATATAGCTATCATCTGCTACCACTCGTGCCCGATGGCTCGCCTTGGGGAGAGAGACGCCGGTGGCATGAGCGTGTACATTCGAAACTTAGCGCAGGGTTTGGGGCAAAAGAATGTCCAAGTGGACGTTTTTTCCCGCAGGCATGACTTCGCGGATCCTTTCATCGTTGACATGGGAGAGGGTACACGTCTCATCCACGTCGAAGCCGGTCCTCCCGATGTGCACAAATATGAAATTGCAGAGTACCTCCCTTCCTTCATCGAAAACGTAAAGTCCTTTGTGGCAAAAACAGGCGTTGACTACGATTTGGTCCACTGCCATTACTGGCTATCGGGTTCTGTAGGCATATCTCTTGCAAAAGCGTGGGGAAGACCCCACGTGGTCACATTCCATACCCTTGCTGAAGTAAAACGCCAAGCACGACCCGAGATAGATGACCCTATTGAACGAAGTTCGACGGAGCGATGGATTGCTGCTGAATCCGACGTCATAGTGGTCTCTGACAGACATGAACAGGATTTCTTAGCTCGCCTCTATGATGTTCCGCCTGATAAGGTTACTGTGGTACCAGGTGGCGTGGACGTTAACCTGTTTTACCCCCGCAACCGTGATGAAGCCCGTGTACGATTGGGCCTCACCGAGGACAACATCATTTTATGTGTAGGGCGTCTAGATCCGTTGAAAGGAATCGACCTGGCGCTAGCATCAACAGCGTTACTGAAGGATCACCAACACATCAAAATCGTACTGGTTGGTGGCGACCTCGACAAAGACCCTGAAGCTCAACGACTTGCTGAACTGTCAGACTCTTTGGGGATCAGGGACCACGTCCGGTTCGAGGGTGCTGTGGCCCACGAAGAATTGCCTTGGTATTACAGTGCTGCAGACCTCTTGATGGTACCCTCCTACTATGAGAGTTTTGGGTTGGTAGCACTGGAAGCCATGGCATGTGGAACTCCAGTGGTTGCGGCTCGCGTCGGCGGTTTGCCTTCTCTTGTCAGAGACGGGGAAAATGGATATCTAGTCCCTTGGCATCGCCCAGAACCTTTTGCAGAACGCCTAGAAGTGCTACTTTTGCACAAAGACCTTCGTGAGCAGATGGGTCAGGCAGCATATCGTTATGCAAAAGACATGTCTTGGGAAACCGTGACTCGCCGATTCGTTTCCCTGTATAGGGATTTAATTTCCAAGGGGATTGCAGCAAAGGAGACCATATGACCACTGGCAATAATGCAT
>CAZUGG010000125.1:0-11418 GCA_964619905.1 uncultured Dehalococcoidia bacterium | reverse complement strand
TGCATAACATGCGTGGCCAAGCTCCTCAACGGTGTGGTATCGACTATGAAACGGTGCGTAGGATTAATCCTTCCATCATCTACCACTACGCTGGCTCCTATGGATCGACTGGGCCAGGTGCTGGCAGGGCTGCATTTCATCCCATAGGCGGAGCACTCAGCGGTGGTCAATGGTGGCAGTTGGGTCAGGGCAACGAGCCGCCACCTAATGATGTTGATATGACCATCGAGGAGATAATTGCCCAGGCGGATAAGATGCGTCGGGCTAACGAGGGGTCTCCTGACATTACGTCTGCGCTGGCAGTCGGTACTGCTCTAGCGATGGCGTTATTTCATCGGGAGCGAACCGGAGAGGGACAGTTTCTAGAAACCTCCATGGTGATGAGCAATTGCTACATCTGCTCCGATGACTTCATTCGATATGAAGGTAAGCTGCCCCGCCGTGATCTAGATCGTGCCTTGAGGGGAACCCATGCGCTGAGCCGTCTTTATCAAGCCAAAACGGGCTGGGTCTTTCTTGAGGTGCCAATGGACGAAGATTGGGGACGATTGAGGCTTGTGTTAGATCTGCCGGACGACCCACGCTTTGCGACGAGAGAGGCTCGGACCAGATTCGACGATCAGTTGGTGGCCAAACTGGCGCTGATCTTCGTCGAACGAGATGCCGAGGCGTGGGAAGCTCTTCTTAGGGACGCCGGTGTGGCCTGTGTCCGTGCCGACGCAGCGAGCCAGGACAACTTTTTCCTGACGAATCCTGTCCTCAAAGATTGTGATCTGATTGCTCATCACGAGCACCACAAGGGATGGTCGATGTGGCGGCAGGCGCCTCCCGTGAAACTGTCCCTTACTCCGGGCCGGGCAGAGATCGCACACCCCTTTGGTTATGACACGGCCTCGGTGCTAAGAGAGGTTGGGTACTCGGACGATGATCTGCTTACGCTGAAAAAGCGCGGCATCGTTGTCTGGCACGAAAGGTCGCCAGCGCCAACTGGCTAGGGTTTTGTCGGATACTATCCCCGGCCACTCGGCGGCCCGCATGATTGCTCGACATTTGGCAAGGGTGGTTTGCGTGCAGCATATATCAAGATTGCCGATAGCAGGCCAAGGATTATGAAGGTCCCGAAGACCAAGTCGTAGCTGCCCCTACTATCGAAGACGAACCCGGCGTAGGTGGTCCCTCCGAAACCACCGATCGTCTGTACGGTGATCATCAGTCCTGAGATTGTTGCGAAGCTTTTGCGGCCAAAGTAGTGGGCTCTTATCGAAAACATCGCACTACCGCTCGCTCCCCAAGAAAACGCATACACGGTGATGAAGATAACCACTTGCCATAGCTCGTCGGCCCATAGGAGAATCCCCATCGAACCAGCGAGCATGAGTGCGACAACTGTTGCGACAAGCCGGTTATTTTGGAATCGGTCAATGAGTAGTCCGCCGGTTAGGCGTCCGCCGATTGCGACGACGCCAACGAGTCCGACCAAGGTTGCGGCGGTTGAAGATGTAAAGCCGCGATCAACCATTGCGGCTATGAAGTGAACCGAAATCGTCGTGATTAGGACGTTTCGGAAACCGAAAGAAAGGCTCATCAACCAGAAAGCCCTAGTACGCATGGCCTGCCTTGCAGTGAACTCAGCGGCCTCAATCTCTTCCGACCTTGCTAGCGAAGGCGGATCCCCAGGATCGCCATCTGGTCGATGGCCATAGGCTTCGGGCTTGGATCGCATCATTGCGGCTAAGGGGATGCCTATTACTAGTAGTATTGCTGCAATAATGCGGGCCGCGACTCGCCAGTCAGTAACTTCTATAAGCTCATCAACGAAACGTACCAGCAAGGCGCCCAAACTCATGCCGACGCCTGCGAGCCCGAAGGCAATTCCGCGCCTACGGTTGAACCAGCGGGCAATCGCGGTCAACGGTGGGGAGATGAAGCCCATGCCATTGCCGACGGCTATAAATCCAATCCAGAAAACGAAGACAAGCCACAGCGTGTCGGCAAAGCTAAGAAGCAGGAACCCGACGCTGCTCAACACGACTCCGATGAACATGACGGACCGCGGGCCGTATTTGTCTACGAAGTGGCCCTGGATGGGGCCCAGCATGGCGCCTTCTAGGCCGGCGAACCCAGCTACAAGCGATATTTCCCCACGACTTGTATTGAACTCTTCGCTTAATGGGAGAAGGAACACGCCGAATCCGAATGCGATGAAGCCCATCCCAAGCGCCGCAAGAATCGCAGCGGCCAGGACGATCCACCAGCCGTAGAAGATGCGACTGGGAACGAATAGTCCGAGCATGTCACCCAGCTAACCCCGGTAGAATCCGGGGTAACTGCCTAGATGCCTCGTCTCGCCCAATTCTGTCGGTGGTGCGGATAGTGGTCAGATGGTGGCGGATGAGTCCCATGTCTAGTTCGGCTCCAGAGGAGAAGCTGCTGTTTGGAGTGGTGCGGCGGATCGTAACACATGGTGAGTTGCTGGACTTGGCATTGCAGGGTGGCTACTCTACCGCGGCGAGGAGGAAGCCATGAGCCCACTCAATTTGTTGATTAGCGCTCCCATGCTGGGTGATGATGCCGTTGCGCTGATAACTGACATTTGTCCTGAAGTGGACATAACGCGAGTCCCGTATCATGAACCTGAGGATATACGGGCGATGCGCCGGTCTGCCCGTGGGGACGAGCTTGCGAATTATCCGGTGCCTCCAGAGTTGGCGGAGGCGCTGTGGCATGCGGAAGTCATCGTCAGTCTTGACTTGCCCACGAATGTTGTCGGTCTTTCCCCTAAGCTGCGTTGGGTGCAAAACATTGGCGCAGGTATAGAACAATATTCTGAGGGCAGTGCGACTGGTGTTTGGGAGAGCGACGTGGTGCTTACCAATATGGGGGGGTTCAACTCCCGGGCAATTGGAGAATACGTTCTTGGAATGATCATCGTCTTCGCTAAAGGACTTCGTGGGTATGTTGTCAACATGCAGGATCACCTTTGGCAACGTTCTCGCAGCACCATGATTAGCGGCCAGACCGTCGGGATCATTGGCTTAGGCCGCATCGGCTCCGAAGTTGCAAAGCTGTGTAAAGCCATGGACATGCGGGTCCTGGCTAGCAAACGGACGTTATCCGTTTCGCCCCCGTATGTTGACCACCTTTTTGGTGCTGATGACCTACATGAGATGTTGGGTCAGTCAGACTACGTAATACTTGCTTTACCTTCGATTCCCGACACAATCAAAATCATCGGTGTTCCAGAGTTTCAAGCTATGAAGTCGAGTGCGTTTTTCATCAATGTCGGTCGCGGCGTGCAGGTGGATGAGGATGCGATGGCGGAAGCGCTCAACGAGGGCGAGATCGCCGGGGCGGGCCTCGACGTCACAGAAACTGAACCGCTCTCCAAGGATAGTCCGTTGTGGGACCTAGAGAATGTAATTATTACTCCACATGCATCAGCCTCTGTGGTTGACTATGGTTATCAGGTCGCCAAAGAGTGCGCCGCCAATCTGCGCCGCTACATCGATGGGGAACCTCTGCACCACGTTGTTGACAAGTTAAAGGGGTATTAAGAACAACTATCCGAAAGGTCGTTCGAGGATATCTCGTCGGTGATGAAGTCCAAAACCTGGCTTTTTAGGCAGGTGGCATATTCCCCGATCGGTTTGGGGAGGAGTCTCAAAGAGTCCGAAAATTCAAGGGAACCGTTTCTCGCTGAGCGTGGTCGGTCAAACAGCCTCGAACGTTTTCTGATGCTCTGTCATCGGGGTTGACCTCGTTTGTTTTTGTGTAACGGTGAACGGACGAGTAAGAGTCCGGCAGCTGACAGCAGGCCTACGATCGTGAAGACTACGTAAGCCAACCGATAGGTGCCGGTTTCCTCGAAGATAAAACCTGCAAAGAATGGGCCTGATATTTCGCCAAGACCGATTATGAGAACGGTAGCTCCAGATATGGCGGCGAAGTGGCGCCGCCCGAAGAACTCGCCGCGGATGGCTAACGCCATAGCACCGCCGATCCCACCCCAGGCTAAACTATAAATAAGCACAAAGAGGACGATGATCGTCAACGATTGTGCCCAGACCATAATTGCCATTGAAACTGCCATCAGTGCCATGAGCAGGCCCGCAATTGCAGTCCGGCGCCAGCGGTCGCCCAAATACGCAGCGGCCAAACGGCTCGGGATAGTCATCAGGGCGAAGATGCTCAGCATCGCGGCGCCGGTGGCAGCAGAGAAACCTTTGTCTTCGATAGCTGGGATGAAGTGCGTGGCAAGGCCGGTAGTTACAAAGCTTCGTGCAAGGAAGGCCATGGTCACGACCCAGAACGCTTGTGTGGCGAGAGCTTGTCGAACGGTCATACCATTCTCCGCCGAGGTCGAAGCGGTAGTCGTCTCGTCGCGGGCCCGTGCCCCAGGGTGTGGTTCGTCGCCGTCGGGCAAGAGGCCCTGGTCTTCTGGCCTCGTTCGCATTATGGCAGCTATTGGGAGGCCAATAGTGAGAATGGTGACACCGATGATTAGCGTTGCGTCACGCCATCCCATGGAGTCGATTAAATAGCGGGTTAGGCTGACCAACAGCGCTCCGAAACTCATTCCAGTTAACCCGATCGCGAACGCTAGACCTCGTTTCTTGTTAAACCAGTTGTTGATAATGGTTCCTGAGCCGTACAAGACGATAAAGAAGCCGCCTACCCCGACGAGGAGAATTTGTATGCAGGCGTAGACCAGGAATGTGCCAGCTCGGCCCAGCAATAGGAAGCCGACGCCCATCATGAGGATTCCGACGAAGGTCATAACTCGCGGGCTCAGGCGTGTGGCGATAAGAGCGAAAATTGCTGCGACTGAACTGGATACGCCGAACACCAGCGCCACGATGTCGCGTCCAACGTCGAACTCCCTCGTTAGAGGGATGACGAAGGCTGAGAAGCCCAGGAAGAAAAAGCCGGACACCATTGAGGCAAGGCCGAACATGCCAGCGACGATCCACCAGCCGTAAAAGATATGTCTGCCCAGGATTGACTCGGGCGGCGTTAGGCGAAGCGAAGGAAGATTCAAAAGGGTGCCTGGTCAGCGGAGGTGGTTGAGCACTGCAACAAGGGACATCTTTAGATTGTGGGTGCTCGGTAAAGCGTCACGAGTGGACTTGTTAGAGGAACTAGCGGAATCTGGACGGGGCGAGTTCGTCGACGGTCCGTAGCATTGTCTCCATTGGTGAGCCATTGGGCACGTAAATGACGGGAGAACCTAGCCCCTTCGCATCCATATCTGCGAGTCTCTGCCGGGTCTGTTCCGCGGTTCCCGCGGCACAGAATTCGTCGATCATCTTGTCGGTCACTGCATCTGCAGCCTTCTCACGCTCGAACTTGGACCAGAGCTCGCTAATTCGAGCGGTCTCTTGTTCGTAGCCGTAGCGGGCGATAAGATCACGGTAGTAGGTTCCCATCCCGCCGATATAGAAAGCGATGTGGCCCTTCGCTAGTTTACGAGCGACATTCGGGTCATCGTCCACGCAAGCGATCGTGTAAGGCCGGAGGTCCACGTCGTCCGGACTTCGACCACTCTTTTTTGCTCCCGCGGCAAGACTCTTGCGGAACTCAGGCAGGTAGTTCGGGGATACATAAAGAGGAGCCCAACCGTCGGCGAGTTCGCCAGTAAGCGCGATGTTCTTGGGCCCAATGGAAGCGATGAAGATTGGGGTATCCGGACGCGGAGGCCGAGCTGCTATCCTGAAGTCGCGGAGTTTGTAGATCTCGCCTTCGTAGTTCACCCGTTCGTTGCTCAGGGCTAGCCGAACAATATCGATGTATTCTCGTGTTCGTTGCAAAGGCCTGTCGAACGGGACCCCGTGCCAATCCCGGATGACTTTTTCCCCGCTGGTGCCCAAGCCCAAGATGGCCCTTTTGTCCGAGACGTCATCTAATGTCGCGATGCATTGGGCCAAAAGCCCTGGAGTTCGGCTGTACACGTTGGCGATCCCTGCTGCTATTTGAATGCGAGAGGTGTTGCATGCGATGGTAGCGAGCATTGTGAAGAGCTCACGGCCCCAGGATTCTCCCATCCATACGGAATCGTAGCCTGCCTCCTCAACCCTTCGCACGAACTCAAGGATTGTAGATATAGGCCGATCATCACGAAGCGTTAGATTGATCCCGATACGTTCGAGCATAATCGCTCCAATGTTTGAAGAAGTTTAAAGAGGAACCATCTGTGGGCGAGCTGAGGTGCAGCTTAACCCGCCGTCAGCGTGGATCGTTTGACCGGTAACATAGCCGGCTCCGTCGGACGCTAGCATTGCCACGAGGAAGCCGATGTCCTCAGGCTGGCCGGCGCGACCAATGGGGATCACAGAGGCGTCCATCTCCGTGCGCCCCGAGTGCCCGAGTGCCTCAGGAGTGTTTATCGAAGCTGGAGAGACGCAGTTCACCCGGATGCCGTGGGGTGCCAGTTCCAATGCCAGTGTCTGCGTGTAATGCATGATGCCAGCCTTTGAGGCGCCGTATGGCGAGAGGCGAGCTGACGCTCGCAGGCCGCTGATTGACGCTATGTTTACTATGCTCCCGTTGATTCCGCGATCGACCATCGATTTGGCGAATTCTCTGGAGCAGAGGTATGTCGAACGCAGGTTTTGATTGACGACGTAGTCCCAGAAATCCAAAGTCGAATTTACAACAAGCGCGGTGTGTTCCTGACTGAGCCCTCCGATGTTGCATACGCCGATTTCGAGACCGCCGAGCTCTGCTACGGTCGTGGCAACCATGTCCTGCACAGCGTCCTCGGACCGGGCGTCGACGCTGAGAGAGATAGCCTTCCGTCCCATCCCCCGAATTTTCTTGGCGACCCTTTCCGCCTTCTCTGGGTTTAAGTCGGCGACGGCCGCGTGACAGCCTGCTGTGGCGAGGACTGTTGCGATGCCTTCGCCCATCCCCTGGCCTGATCCTGTCACCAGGCACACCTTGTCTTCCAGCCCGTGTAGTGAATTCGACATTATGGTCTCCTACTAAGTGTCGCAGAAATCCAAACCCTAAACGACGACGGCGTCTTAGTCGAGGGGGGACGCGGAAAGGACTTTTCGGAGGTGTGCTCTTTGGCTAGCGTGTTATCGGCTTTGTAACGGCGTCGCCCTCGGCAAAGGAATGACAAGCGATGGCATGTAGTCCACCAAGGCCTCCGGCCACCATGATTAGGAATTGGTCCGGTCGGGCTGCCATGGGGACTACGCCGTTGACAATCCGGCCGCGATCTTCCATGGGTCCGTGGAGTTCCTTGGGCCAGCGTTCGAGTGACACTGCACTGGTTTGTTCGAAGATGAACTGTCGTGCATCTTCGACGGACCATCCGTCACGGGAGATGATAAAAGCGAAGTCTGGGCAGAGCGCGAGTAGTATCTGCGCTGAGTCCAGCTTGCCCAAGACCATGTTGGTCGCCGAGCAGTCGATTGAGTGAGCAAGTACTGTGAGGAGGCCTTCCGCGGTCTTACAGGAAACATCCTGAAGGTTTAGGGTGCCTTGGGCACCGAAAACGGTAACTGCATCCTGGTCGGGGTTCAATCCTCGCTGGACGCTGAGCGCAGGCCAGGGGCTCTTCTCCTCCCATTCACCCACGCAACCCGTGATGCGCAACGGGTTGCCCATAGTACTTTTACTTACCGATCCCTCGATTGACCCCCCGATGTTTCGCATGACGAGACGAACGGCGCGACCGATTGTCGCGTTTGCTCGGGCGTTTGCTCCCCCAAAGACGCTGTATCCGCAGTTGATCGCCAACTCGTTTCGAATGGGACCGTTCACTATAAGAAGCTGGCTCACACTGCTCGTCGTCGTATTGAGGGCGTATAGGTTGAATTCAGGGTCGGCGCACGCCTCTATGGCCGTGACTACCACCGGCATATACTCGGGCTTGCATCCTGCCATCACGGCGTTGATAGCGATTTTCTCAATCGTAGCCGGAGCATTGTTCGGTGGGATGTTGGCCACGACTTCCTGGGGTTGGCGGGACGACCCTGCCATCATGCGCTTCACCCTATCGGCCGTTGGCGGGATTATAGGAAGTCCCTCAATCCAGCCGAGTTCGGCTGCCCTTTCATAGACTGCTTCTATTGAATCGTCTGATAGGGAGATGATCTCGGATTCGAGCGTCTGATCAGACATTTGTTTTCCCTAGGTGGCCGACTCGCCGTCGGTTATGGCTCTGGCCACGGCCTCGTACTTTTCTTGTGCGAGCGCCTTGATATCGTCTTTGTGTAGTGGTTCGAAGGGGTGAGGCAACACTACCATGGGGATATCGCTACGGTTGCGGGCCCGTAAAAGGCTCTCGGCAAGCTTTACGCACTCGGAGGTCACCATGAGTACCGCTGGCTTGCCTAGTTCGTAGACTGCAATTGTGTCGTGGACACTCCACGCTGTGCAGGACCCTCAGGCCGCGAGGCCGACAGCTACGGCATCCACGCTGTCTACGAAATTCTCGAGCTCCTTGGCTCCGTCAGAGTCCGTCTGACTTCTCATAGTGGGGTAGTAGTGTTTTACTTCAAGGGGCTCGTAGTTTTCCTTGAGTTGGGCATCGACCTCATTGCAGAAGACATCGAAGTTAGCCCAGTCCACCCTGAACCCAATGCGCTTGCCGTCGATGGTGTCTAGGGTTGGAGTTGCAGTCTTCTCGAGCCTGGGCATGACCCCTGTAGGGTTGAGTAACTCTATCTTTGCCATGGCGGTTCCTTTCCGGCGGTAGCCTGAACCGAGTGTGTGGAGATGTTACGTCCTCTTGGAGCCAGCGGCAAGAATGGTGCTAGGGATCTTTGGGTTAGCTGAGCTTCAACCCAACCCTGATACTATCCACCCGCCCAATGGTTTCATGTCCAGGGACAACTGGAAACACCGCATTACTCACCATAAGGTGGCCGTTCATCTGTGCTACGTCACTGCCGCACATGCCAACAGCCTCGACTTTGAGTAAGAGCCCGCCCTCAGGCGGGTCTGGCTTGGGAAACGTGCGCATCTCGTGGCATCCGTCCCCGGTAAAAACGATCGCGCGTACGTTGCTCAGTTGATTCCACATGTCGTCAGATGCGCTCAGCGTGGTGTTGTTCGCGACCAGTCCCAAGTATAAGTGACTCCGACACCTTAAATGTCATGGTGCCAGGGGGCAGATTATGCTAATCTCTGTTTCCGGAAACCTAGGACCGATGAGGGTCTCTCTAGGAGTATCGCATGGGCTATCCGTACCGAAGAATCGACGTCGACTCACATATCCAGGAGAAGCCGGACACTTGGACAAGTCGCATGTCCAAAGAGAAGTGGGGCGATCGTATCCCTGAGATGCGTCGTGGCCAGGACCGGGACGAGTGGTGGGTTGACGGCAAGCCCACCGGTTACCTCTCTACCTGTCCCGCAGTTATGCCCGATCGTCTGACCAATCCCACTCGTTGGGATGATATTCCGGAGTGCGTTTACGATGCCACCGAGCGTATGAAAGCCATGGACTCTGAGGGTACTGACTGCCAAGTGATGTACGCCAACACCACGGGGGTTTCTGGAGATCGATTCCAAGGCCTCGAGCCCGAGTTCGAAGCGGAGTGTGTGCGGGGATACAACGACTACCAGACAGAAGAGTGGGTCAACGTTAACCCCAATCGGTTCGTCGCACTGACAGTTCCTGTCTACTACTCGATGGAGAAGACTCTCGAGGAAGTACACCACAATGCAAGGAACGGTCATCGAGGGGTAATGCTTGTAGGCACGCCCCACACTCGAGGGCTTGAGAATTACAGTTCACCATACTGGGAGCCTTTGTTGCAGGCTGTTGGCGAGAATGATCTTGTGCTGACCGTGCATGGGTCGGGAGCAGCTCCGCCGAGTATGCGAATTGAGGCGCATTCCACGTTAGAGCATCGCCGCAACGACGCTGCGCTGGCAGCGTCAGGCTTTAGTATTCAGCCGCAATACTTCGCCAACTTTCTTTTCGCCGGGGTGTTCGACCGTTATCCGAAGTTAACCTTGGTGGCGGCGGAAACGGGCATTGGCTGGCTGCCTTGGTTGCTTGAGTCATGTGATTACGCCTGGGAGCAAGGCCAGCTTTGGAACAAGGGTCTGCCCAACCGGCCAACGGAACTCTTCAAGAAGCACTGCTATGTGGACTTTTGGTACGAACGATCTGCGGTGGAAAAATATCGGCATGTGATCGGAGTCGACAGGATTATGTGGGAAACGGACTTCCCTCACCCAACGGCTTTGTGGCCGAACACAAATGAATTTCTTGCCAAGGCTTTCGAAGGGGTTCCCGAAGAGGAACAGTATCAAATCTTAGTAGAGAATCCGAAGAAGGTCTTTAGGCTCGACTGATGGCTAGGGTGTGACGAAACTAACAAAGCTTGAGGGGAACACCATTATGGCTGAGGGCTACTCGATAATCTCCTGCGACGACCACGTACAAGAACCTCCAGATCTCTGGACCTCGCGATTGCCCAAGGCCTTTGCCGAGCGTGGTCCGAAAGTGGTGCGGCAGTCTAATGGATGGGATCGGTGGGTCGTTGATGGCGAGGTACTGAACGAATGGCCGGTGTCGCGTGCCCGGGCTATCTCCAATGGGGATCGGTATCTCGATATCGAGACTTGGGATCAGGTTCCGGCGGCCAGTTACGATCCCGCTGCTCGCGCGGACGCGATGGATCAGGATGGGATTAGCGCCGCTGTCTTGTACCCGTATATTGCCGGCCTGGGCGGCGAGATTCTGGGTGCTATCAAGGATCCCAAGCTACAGTCAGCTTGTGTGGATGTCTACAACAATTGGCTGCTTGAGACTTGGACCGGGGATCGCTATGTACCGCAAGCACTTGTCCCTATCAGTTCTATTGAGGAGGCTATCGTTGGCGCGGAAAAGGCAGTAAAGGCCGGGCACAAGGCTGTTGTCTTGCCCTCCGCTCCATGGCGTATCAACGATGGGACTCCGCATCTCTACGAGCGCGAGTGGGATCCCTTCTGGGAACAGATGAAGGATTTGGATGTTCCGGTGTGCTTTCACTCGGGGAGTGCCCCAAGCCTTATGATGCAGATTTACGAGGGTTTTCACCCTGCCGTTGCCAAAGGTTTCGATGTGGTGCGCCGACCGTCTAGCAGCGGTATGGTGGTTTGTCGCTTCCTATTCTCCGGCGTTGGGGAACGTCATCCCGATGTTAAATTCGTCTTTGGCGCTACGGGGATTGACTGGTTTGCCTTCATGTTGGAGGTCTCCGACCACGAGTGGGAACGTATTTGTCAGAAGGGCGAAAATATCGAGATGCTCGAGGCGCCCAGCGAAATCTTTCATCGCCAGTGCTACGCGACGACTTGTTTTGACCAGGTTGGGCTGCAGCTCCTCTACGTCATTGGTGCGAAGAATGTCATGTGGTTTTCTGAATTCCCCCTAGAGAGTTCCACGTTTCCGGATACTGAGAAGACGCTGGA
>CAZUGG010000124.1:0-12488 GCA_964619905.1 uncultured Dehalococcoidia bacterium | reverse complement strand
GAGCTTCGCAGCCTGCCGGGCTGCCGGGACGATATTCCCATTGTTGGGGAGAACGATGACCTCCTCGCTACCGCTGACCTCAATCGCCTCCAGGATTTCCTGCGTGCTTGGGTTCATAGTCTGGCCACCCTCTACAATCGTCGTTGCACCCAGGCCTTTTAGCACTTGGACGAGGCCCTTTCCATTCGCTACAGCCACGACGGCTGTTTGTCCTGGAGGTCCGGCTCCTACCTGTCCGGAGAAGTCACGATGCTGTGCCCCCATATCTTCGATCTTCTCCGAGATTACGTTGCCGAAGTCTTCGAGCAGCTTGCGAACCGAAGCTGGTTCCGTGGTGTGAAGGTGAACTTTGGCGAGAGACTGATCGCCGGCAACTACCAGCGAGGTGCCGCTGTCGGCAAGGGATTTCCGCAGAGTTGCAATGTCTTGGATGCTCGATTCCACGATCCACTCGGTACAGAAGCCGTAATCATCGTGTTCTTGGGCTGATTGGGTATATGCGATGGCGACGGGTTGAGTGAGGGTGGTTTCCGGTCCTTGGGGTTCCGTCTTCTTGAGAAAAGCTAGAGATCCTTCGAGAAGCACCACAAGTCCTCTACCGCCAGAGTCGACCACACCGTTCTCTCGGAGCACACTGAGGAGAAATGGTGTTCTTGACAGGGCGGACTCGGCCGCCTCATAGGCTGTGGTGAGGACATCCACAGGAGAGGCACTGCTATCTCCAAATCTGGTCTCACATGCCTCTGCTGCTTGACGGGCCACGGTGAGCATAGTGCCTTCCACCGGTTCAGTGACTGCTGTGTAGGCGTTTGCGGCACCTTCTCGGAGACCGGATGTGATCAGGTGGCCTTCTAACACGTCAGCATCCTTAGCGGTGAGATGGAAGCCGCGAAGCAACTGAGACAAAATCACCCCGCTGTTGCCGCGGGCTCCCATCAGAGACCCATGGGCCATGGCTGCCAAAACCTCGTGGGCCTTGACAGCATCTTTAGGGATCGCTTCCAAAGCGGCACGCATGGTCAGCAGCATGTTGGTGCCGGTGTCTCCGTCGGGGACGGGAAACACGTTTAGAGCGTTGATGGCCTCGGCGTGCCGCGCCAGGTGCTGGGTGGCGGCGCTGAGCATCTCGTGGAGCAAGGCTCCATCTAGGCGTTCGGGGGCTGGGGTGTTCGTTGAGGGGGTCGCCCTGTTATTGCCGACCACTTGATCGAATGGTATTCTAATTCATGCTGTTTTGGAGAGCAAAGGCTCACCAGGACGGACGATCGAATCAATGGCTAGGTGCGACCGGTGACTGCGCGACGAATCAGCTCAAAAAAGGTGACGTTTGGTTACAACGTCAGTCATTCGAAGCGCCATACAAAACGAACTTGGAAGCCGAATATGCAACGGGCCACGGTCGAGATCGATGGGAAACGTCAGCAGGTCTATATTGCGGCTCGTGATCTCCGAGCTATGTATAAACCGAAACGTAAGCGTCAGTCTGCATAACTGGCCATGGCATGTGCTGAAGGCGCCGAAAGGCGCTTTTCTTTTATGGGGACTTAGCTAGTTAGGCCATCGACCGAGGTGATGCTGTTCCTGAGCTTAGCAATCGCCTCAGATACGGACTCTTGGTCGTTGAAGATTCCGGATCCTGAGACAAGAACCCGTGCTCCCGCGCGAACGACTTTAGCTGCCGTGTGCGACTTGATGCCCCCGTCGATCTCGATCTCGGCGTGATATCCGCCCTCGTCGAGCATTTGCCGGAGCCGTTTGACCTTCGGCAGGACTTCGGGGATGAAGCTTTGACCACCGAAACCAGGATTCACTGACATTATTAGTATTAAATCGGCGAAAGGAAGCGCCTCTTCGATGGCATCGAGAGGTGTCGAGGGGTTAATGGATATGCCGGCCTTGGTTCCGCACTCCTTGATCTGCTGGATGGCGCGGTGGATATGAGGTGTTGCTTCAGCGTGAAAAGTTAATATGTCCGCGCCGGCACTGCAGAAGTCTTTGATGTAGCGTTCCGGATCCGAGATCATGATGTGCACGTCGAGGGGTAGTTTCGTATGTGGCTTGACTGCTTCAACAACAAGAGGTCCGACAGTGATATTGGGTACGAAGTGCCCATCCATGACGTCTATATGGATGTAGTCCGCTCCGGCTGCCTCTGTCTCCGCGACCTGTTCGCCGAGTCTGGAGAAGTCAGCTGACAGGATTGATGGTGCGATCTTTACCCTCGTATCAATCATCTCCTGTGTCTACTCTTCCCTGAGGCGCTTCTTTGCCTTCATGAGTTCTCTTGAGACTGCTTCAGGGGCCGTCCCGCCCGTTTCAGAGCGGGCTTTGAGGGCACTCTCCACGGTGATTTCAAGCACTTCTTTGTCGAAAACCTCTGAGAACCCACGATACTGGTCAAGATCCAAGTCGGCTAGGCTTATTCCACGCTCCAAAGCGAACTGCACAACTTCCCCAACGATGCCATGCGCCTCTCTGAAGGGGATACCTCGTTTAACAAGGTAGTCTGCAATGTCGGTGGCGAGAGAGAAGCCCTCTTCGGCGGCATGGCGCATTCGTTCTGTTTGGAAGTGGAGGGTGGCCAGAACCTCGCCCATGACTTGCAAGCTGGACGTGACGACGTCCACGCTGCTGAACAGGGGTTGTTTGTCTTCTTGCAGGTCGCGGTTATAAGCTAGAGGGAGACCCTTCATCATTGTTAGGGCCGCGGTTAGATTGCCGTAGACGCGGCCCGTGCGCGACCGGGCCAGCTCCGCTACGTCGGGATTCTTCTTCTGGGGCATTATGCTAGAGCCTGTAGCATAGGAATCGTCCATCTCGGCGAAGGAAAATTCCTCGCTTGACCAGAGGACAAGCTCTTCTGCAAGCCTTGATAGGTGCATCATCGCTACGCTTGCTGCAGCGTGGAATTCGATGACGAAGTCCCGGTCGGACACGGCGTCGATGCTGTTGGCACTTACGGCTCTAAAGCCGAGTTCATTTGCAACAAACTCTCGGTCAATTGGATACGGCACCCCTGCCAGTGCTCCGCTACCAAGCGGCATCACGTCGGTCCGACGCAGAGTCTCTCGGAAGCGCTCGCTGTCACGTTCGAACATCTGTGCGTAGGCTAGCAAATGGTGCGCGAGGAGGATCGGTTGTCCTCTTTGGAGATGTGTGTAGCCGGGAATTATGGTCTCTTGGTGGCTTTCTGCTTTGTCGAGAATGCGCCCCCTCAGATCGTGGAGTGCCTCTAGCACGTCCTTGATCGCATCTTTGGTAAAGAGGCGCATGTCGAGGGCGATTTGGTCGTTCCGGGAACGGGCTGTATGAAGCTTTCCCCCGAGGTCTCCCACTAACTCGATCAGCCTGGCCTCGATGTTGAGATGCACATCCTCTCGTTCTTCGTCGAACAAGAAGACGCCACGTTCGATTTCGTCGGCGATACGCTCTAAACCCTCGATTAGTTGGGCACTCTCTTTGTTGGAGATAATTTCGCGCTTGGCAAGCATTTTGGCGTGGGCGATGCTGCCCTCAATGTCATAGGGGGCCAGTCGCTGGTCATATGAGACCGACGCGGTGTAGTTGCGCACTGTGTCAGCCATTGGCTTTTTCAATCTGGCACGCGAGGCTTTCATATTATTGGTAGCCGGAGGCTCGTTAATCCCTTCCCGGGACCTTGAGGTCGAGCGCTTCGTAAGCTTCTCTCGTATAGACCATGAATGAACGCTTCACGGTCATAACGGTTTCGCTTCTCTGGTTCCAGATCCTCAGTCCGACTTTCACTATGCCCCGGTCGCCCCTCTTGGTCGAACGCTTGTCTAGGACCTCGCTCGAGGAGTAGATCGTGTCGCCGACAAATGTTGGCGCGAGGTGCTTCACCTCTTCATAGTCCAGCGCTGCAACGGCGCGACCGCTAGTGTCGACGACGCTCATCCCAACTCCGATCGAAAGGACGAGCAGCCCGACCACCAGACGCTGGCCGTGTTGGGTCTGTTGAGCATAGTTGAGGTCCAAGTGCAGCGGCATGTGGTTCATTGTCATCAAGGAGAAAAGATCGTTGTCATGCTCGTTGATGGTCTTTCCTGGCCAATGTTTGTAGATATCACCGACCTCGATGTCTTCGTAGAATCGGCCAAAGCGGTCTCTGAAATCGTGTTCCATTTGTAGCTACATCTCCTGGCAGCGGGTTAGGGGGTCACCTTACCTGCGATTCTCTAGTTGTTAGTCTTCGTTGTGTGGTTGGACTTCTGCCTGGGTCACCAGAGGCAGACCCCAGAGCTTGATGAAACCTTCCGCTGCGTCATGCTCGAAGGCGTCGTCTTCTCCATATGTCGACAGGTCTTGCCGGTAGAGTGACTGGGCCGCCTCCCGTCCAACAACCACGGCACGGCCTCGATGCAATTTTATGCGCACCGAACCGGTAACGTGACGCTGGGAACTGGTTACGTACGCTTCCAAGTCTTGGCGCATTGCCGAATACCATTGACCGTTGTAGACGAGGTCGCTGTATACCTGGGAGACATGTTCCTTGAAGCGGTGTTGGTCTTTGGCTAGAGTGATTCCCTCTAGTGCCTTGTGAGCTTCCATAAGGACGATTGCGGCGGGGGCTTCGTAGATCTCTCGCGATTTGATTCCGACCAAGCGGTTCTCGACGTGATCTATGCGGCCCACACCATGGTTGCCTGCCATCACGTTCAGCTGGTCTACGAGATCGACCCCTTTCATTGGATCACCATTGATCGCTACTGGTCTTCCTTTTTCGAAACGCAACGTGATGTAGGATGCGTTCGCCGGGGCGTCATTGGGTGACTTTGTCCAAGCATAGGCCTCTTCGGGTGGCTCGTTAGAGAGATTCTCCAGGATGCCACCTTCAATACTGCGACCCCAGAGATTTTCGTCGATCGAGAAGGGCTTCTCTAACGAGACTGGGATCGGGATCGAATGTTTCTTCGCGTACTCAATTTCGACGGCCCTATCGGTCATGTCCCAATCCCGAGCTGGGGCGATGACTTGTAGACTCGGATCAAGGGCCCGAGCGCTCACGTCTAGCCGTACTTGGTCGTTGCCTTTGGCGGTGCAGCCATGGGCAATGGTAGTCGCTCCTTCATGGTGCGCCACGTCCACCATGAGCTTTGCGATCAGAGGTCTTCCGAGCGCAGTACATAGAGGATAGACGCCCTCGTACATGGCGTTAGCCTTTAATGCAGGAAAGACGTAGTCGTTGACAAACTCTTCACGTAGGTCCTTAACGTGTGCGTTAATTGCCCCCACCGCGAGAGCCTTGTCTTTGACTCCAGTCAGGTCTACGCCGCCACCGAGGTTTGCGGTGACGGTAACGACATCGGCTCCGTAGTGTTCTTGGAGCCAACGTATCGCGACCGAGGTATCCAGGCCGCCGCTAAAGGCCAGAACGATCTTGTCTTTCATGGGGTGTTGATTAAAGCAGAACGCTATTCTCTGTTAGGGGTTCTTGGTCTCCGTGATTTGGTGAAGTGCCGCACTGAGCTTTTCTAAGGCCTCGTCGATCTCCGCATCGGTCACTACTAACGGCGGCATGAATCTGATAGAAGTGGGGCGCGGAGCGTTAACTAGGAGCCGGTTCTCGAGGCAGGCGGTGAGTACGCTTGGGGCTATTGGTTCCGAGAACTCGATTGCTTGTAACAGCCCTCGACCGCGGACCTCAGTCACGAAGGGATATAGCCTGCGAAGCTTCTCCAGGCCGGCTGTCAGCCGTTGTCCAGCGCGGCGTGTATTCTCCAAAAGATGACCGTTCAAGACCTCGCTCACCACGGCTGTTGCTACTGCGCAGGTCAAAGGATTGCCTCCGTAGGTGGATCCATGGTCTCCCGGACTGAATACAGCGGCTTTTTGAGTTGCCATGAAAGCTCCGATTGGAACGCCACCACCAAGGCCTTTAGCCAAAGTCATGATGTCGGGCTCGATGTCATATTGTTGGTATGCGAATAGGGTGCCCAGGCGTCCGATACCCGTTTGCACTTCGTCCAAGATTAGGAGTAGACCGTTTTCGTCACACCAGTTGCGGATGTCCTTGAGGTAGCCATCTTTGGGAGCGATGACGCCGGCCTCACCCTGTATTGCCTCCAGCATTACAGCGCAGGTTTTCTTGGTGGTGACAGCCTTTACGGCCTCCACATCGTTAAAGGGAACGTTGACGAAGCCTTCGGGAATGGGCTGGTAAATATCCTGATGTGCGGGCTGCCCTGTGGCTGAGACCATGGCTAATGTGCGGCCGTGGAAGGAATTCAGGGCTGTGATCACTTCGTAGGCGCCTTCCCGGTTTAAGCGCCCGTATTTTCGCGCGAGTTTGATCGCCCCCTCATTTGCCTCAGCGCCGCTATTGCAAACGTAGACGCGGCTCATGCAGCTGTTGTCAACCAAAAGTTGGGCGAGCTCCAATTGAGGGATCGTGTAGTACTGATTCGACGTTTGGATGAGTCTGCGCCCTTGCTGTTCGAGGGCTTGTACGATCACTGGGTGGCAGTGGCCGAGGGTATCTACGGCCCAGCCTCCCACGAAGTCGAGGTATGTGTTCCCTGCATCGTCTTGGACGCGGAGGCCATCGCCTCGTTCGATTGTTAGCGGCACGCGGCGACCCGTCTGCATGTAGACGCGTGACTCAAGCTCCTGCCATTTGCTCAAGGAGACCTCCGGCAACCGGCGCCGAGCGGACGGTGGGCCACATTATAGGTCATGCTCATAGGGAGGCGGACTAGGATATTCGGTTCGGCTCAAGCGTTGATTCGGTAAAAGGTTTCAGGGATTTCCACAAGTCGCTACTAGGGCTTAACGGGTTTCGTGCATACGGTGTGCACCCAGGCCCGAGCTAAGTACCCTCCCGCGATGCTGGGGCTAGCGGATGGGGCTACGGAAGGTACATAAAGCTAGTTGCGGCTCTCCTCTAGCGAACGTAGGCTTTCCAGAATCCGTTCTAGGTCTTCGATCAACTGATCTAGGTTCGGAGTGCCCTCACCGGACGCTGCGTCCGGCTTAGGAGCTACCTGCTTCTGCTTTGGAGGCTCTTCTGTGACTAAGCCGCTAAAGCCGGTAGAGGTAGCAGGATCGAGGCCCAAGGCGACCCGCAGGGCGCGTTCCAAGGTCGGTTCCATTACCGGTCTTTGGTCGTCGATTGCGACGATCACTCGCTTCAGTTCTGGGAATTTCAGCGTGGACGCTTGGAGATATACAGGTTCGACGTAGAGTAGTGACTGCTCTAGAGGAATTACAAGCAAGTTGCCGCGGATGATCTGCGAACCCTGTTGTCCCCAAAGGGTGAACTGTTGGGAGATGCGAGGGTCGTTGTTGATCCGAGCCTCGACTTGTTGGGGTCCGTCTACCTGCTGGTCCTTGGGGAATGTGTACGCGACGAGTTGCCCGTAATTCTCGCCATCGTTCCTTGCTACCATCCAAGCAATCATGTTTGGTTTGTTCAATGGCGTGAAAGGTACCAGAAGCAAGAACTCGGCTTCGCTTTCGCCGGGCAATGGCATGGAGACGTAATAGGCTTCCATTGGTTGCGGATTGTCGTAGAAGATCTCTGATGGCCTGTCCCATAGGTCCTCTTTAGTAAAGAATACCCGTGTGTCTGTGGCGTGATACGTTCGGAAGATGAACTCCTGAACCTTGAAGAGTTCTTCTGGATAGCGAATATGGGACCTGAGATTTGTCGGCATTTCGTCGATGGGAACGAACAGGTCAGGGAATATCTTTGAGTATGTCCTGATGATCGCGTCGTTCGGATCGACCGAGTAGTAGGTTATAGATCCGTCATAAGCATCGACGACGACTTTTACACTGTTACGGATGTAGTTGAAGTCTTCGGTGGCCGGTTGAGAGTAGGGGAACCTTCGTGTTGTTGTGAAGGCGTCTTGCATCCACCAAAGCTTTCCGTCAGCCACTACTAGATAGGGATCATCATCGAACGTTAGGAACGGAGCTACTTTCTTCGTGCGCTCAGCAATATTCCGGAAATAGAGGATGCGGCTGTCCGGCCTCATCTCGCTACTAATCAGCATGTTGAAGTCCAGGAAGCGCCAAGCAAAGGCGGCTTTGCGCAAAAAGGATCCGATAGCGACCCCACCTTCGCCCTCATACTGCGTGAACTCGGGAACGGCCTGCTGGGTGGGGTAGTCAAATTCATCGGTGTTAGTTTTGACTAGGACGTATTCACTGGAACGCTCGCCGTAGTAGATCTCAGGCCTCGTGATATCCAGTACGCCTCGAGGCGGGACGTCTTTGACTAGGAAGTTGGGACGACCCTCCTCTGTGAACGATGTCACTGGGCTCATGGCCACCCCATAGCCATGTGTGTACTGAAGTCGCTGGGCTACCCAGCGCTGCGCTTCGGGGGGAAGACGTTCTGGAGCGAGCTCTCGCGCCGATAGCATCACTTGAAGGGTCTGGCCATCGATGTCGTACCGGTCAACGTCGACGTCCGCGAAGTTGTAATAAGGCCGCAGGAACTGGATCTGGTTATAGGTGTCACGTAATGGGCGATGATCCCAGACGCGGATATTGTCGACGATGGCCCGATCGTTGAGTAGTTGCTCGGGGAGGAGTCCACCTGTGAGGTCGAAGGGGCGAACGTCTATGTCGTTCAGTTGATAAGCTTCCCGGGTCAGTTCGATGTTCGATTCTATGTACGGGGTTTCACGAGCCAATTCGTTGGGTTGAACCTCAAAGCGTTGGTAGAGCGAGGGATAAATCATGAGTACGACGATTGCCGATAAGATCCAAACCCCAAAAGCAGTGATGGGGAGGCGCACGTTTCTCGCGTAGGCGCATCCGACCGCAACAAGGGCGAGGAGGGAGGTAATCCCCATCATGATGCGCAAGGCCAGGAGCTTCGCAGTCGCGTCGGTGGCGTTAGCCCCGAAAAGGGTTCCGTCCAATCCTCGAGAGGAGAGCACGAGCTCGTTAATGTCGAACCAATAACTCCAGGCGACGTTTGCGGCCAGCAGTCCTGCAAGGATTGCCACGTGTAGTTTGGCGCCCTGACTGAAACGCCACTTGAAGCCTTGCACAACAAGAGAGATGCCGTAGATAGTCAAGGCGCCCAGTAGCATCATCATGATGATGCCCAGTGACCACGTCTGGAAGAAACGCAAGAACGGGAGATCGAATACATAGAAAGAGGGATTCTTTCCCCAGAGCGGGTCGGTCAGATCGCCGCCGCCTGAGCTGAGAAACGGCTCGGCCTGAATGAATAGGAGCATGTTTTCCCACTGCCCCCCGGCGACTAGACCAAAGATGAGAGCAAAGAGAAGTGCGACCACAGCGAAGCCAATACGAGTGAAACCCTGGATCAATACGATTGTTTCGGGTGGCAGAACCGCAGGCTCTCGGCTGCGGGCCAATCGGGCAGCAACCAAGCCATTCCCCAGGAATAGCAATAAGAAGACACCGGCCCCGGCGAAAAAGAGCCAAATTTTGGTGAAGAGCTGTTTGCTGAAGACTTCCTCGTAGCCGAGGGAGTCGAACCAAAGCCAATCAATCCATACGTTCTTACCGGCACTTAATACGCTGAAGATGAGTATCAGTCCGAGGACGACTAAGCCCCACCGCACCATGCGTCGGTAGGGTAGGTCAGGGGCGCCCCTGCCGAATTCTCCGAAGATATCGGCAGGTGGTCGGTTTGGTGGTCTGCTGGCCATAGGTTATGAAATACGTGTCCCTTGGACACTACTACCAGTTAGCGCGTCGCGCAATACGCCAGGGGTGCGGCCGTCCAGAATCAGTGCCTCGTCGACGCCACCGAGGGCACTGAGGCAGGCCTCTACCTTGGGCACCATGCCTCCATGGATTACGCCAGTCTGGATTAGCGTTTGAGTCTCGCGTGGTGTCAACGCTTCGATCACTGAGCCGTTTGAATTTAGCACTCCCGGAACGTCTGTGAGGAAAATGAATTGTTGAGCGCCCAGAGCAGCACCGATTCCAGCTGCCATCGTGTCGGCATTGATGTTGAGCAATGTAGATGATGAACCTTCAGCGTTGCCGAGACAACCAATGGGCGAAACAACGGGGATGAAACCGCTTTCCATTAGCTGCCGCAGTGGACCGGATTCAATGTGCTCCAACTCCCCTACCAGCCCGAGCGCCTCATTCTTTATCCTCGCGTAGGCGATAGGTCCGTCGGCGCCAGACATGCCCATTGCTCGGCCGCCGCATGCGTTGATCGAGCTAACGAGACGTTTATTAACGAGCCCTGCAAGCACCGCGACCACCACGTCGATAGCGTCCTCATCGGTCACACGAAGTCCATCTGCGAAACGCGTGGGAACTTGGACTCGTTCGAGCCATTTAGTTACGACGCTGCCACCGCCATGGACCACAATTGGGAGGTGGCCCTGCTTCTGCAGCCACACCAAGTCCTCGATTGTTGTGTCGGCCTCGCCCAGTGCGTTGCCGCCGATCTTGATGAGTATAGTCTTGCCCAAGAGAGAATCCTGTGGGAACGACAGTGTACCCCTAAGTTGTGTACTCGCTGTTAAAGCGGACGTATTCCTCAGTTAGGTCACAGCCCCATGCCGTCGCGCTTGCTTTGCCTAGACCCAACCGGGCGCGTACTGTGACCTGTTCCTCTCGCATGGTAACCTCGGCAGCTTCCTTGAAGAAAGGAACTGGGGATCCTTGATCGAAGACACAGATCTCATTCATGTAGAGCGCAATCTTGGATTCGTCTATATGTGCCCCGCTTCTCCCCAGCGCCATCATGACTCGGCCCCAGTTGGGATCGGCGCCGTGGATAGCGGCTTTTACCAGTGGCGAGCTTGCCACTGTGCGAGCTGCCCGCCTAGCGTCGTCGTATGACTTTGCCCCTTCGATGGTAACCTCGAGTAATTTCGTGGCCCCTTCCCCATCCCGGGCAATCATTTTGGTCAATGGGATGCACACAGATTCGAGTGCCGCATAGAAAATCCTGGCTTCAGGAGTCCCAGCTTGAATGGGCTCGTTACCGGCTGCTCCGTTGGCCAATATCAGGACCGTGTCGTTGGTGCTTGTGTCTGCGTCGACAGTCACCATATTGAACGAGCGGTCTATGGCTTGTTTGAGAGCTTGCTTGAGTAATGTCGGATCGATGGCGGCATCTGTAGTAATGAAGCTCAGGTGTGTTGCCATGTCCGGGTGGATCATGCCTACGCCTTTTGCCGCTCCGCCGACGGAGCATTGCTTGCCACCGGCCTCAAAAGTGACTGCTGCTTCTTTAGGCATGCTGTCGGTGGTCATGATCGCCCGTGCGAATTCTTTGCCCCCATCTTCTGATACTCGGATCTTCTCAAAGGCTAGTCGGATCAGTGACATCGGTAACTCGACACCGATGATACCCGTGCTGGCCATGAGCACGTCAGCTTCGTTTAAGCCAAGCTTCTTTGCAGCTAGGGCCGTAGTGGCCTTAGCGTCAGCGAGACCTTGATGACCGACACAAGCGTTCGCGCAGCCGCTGTTGGCCACTACGGCTTGCGCGCGCCCGTCCGCGACCCGTTCTCGAGTAAGTGTCACTGATGGTGACACGACTTTGCTCTGGGTGAACATGCCCGCCACGGCGCAAGGGCGGTCAGAAAGCAGCAACGTAAAGTCGAGCTTTTCGTCGCCGTATGTTTTCAAGCCGGCGAACGTAGCCCCAGCGCTAAAACCGTTTGGTGTCGTGACTCCGCCGCTAGCGATTGGCGTGATCGCCGAGTCCATAGCCTGCTCCGGTTGCCCTTCAGAAGTTCCCTTACTATACACGAGGGTCAGGTTCTTCTGATGGCTTGCGAGGTGGGAGGTAAATACTGAAAACCGTGCATGAACTGGATAGCGGTCTTATGCGATGCGGGCAAGGTGGGACCCTAAGATCTCTTACCCTACCACGTCGCGCAGGAAGGACTCATAACTAGCGAACCTGTTCACGGTGCTGAGGAATTCCCCAACGCTGCTCATTCGGTTACGCAGGGCTGTAACCTGGCTACCAATAGGGCTCACAGAGCCGGTGCCCGACCGGATAGCGTAATTGCCGTTGAAGGCGAAGAAGGCTTGGTTTATCTTACGGATGAAGATGTTGTGGCTTGTCAGCTCCAAGCGACGGTTCTCCATGTAGGCCTCCGCCTCGTTCACCCGACCTTTGTTGAGTAGCGTCTCGGTAGTTAGACGTGTTTCTTGCATGAACGCATTGAAGTCAAACCTGGTTTCCTCTTCAGGGTCTTCGGAAGTGCTCTCCTGGAAATCCGCTCTAGCGGCCTCCTCCGGAGTCGCGAAATAACTTCGCCACACTAGTTCGCCGCCCTCGTTGCCGACTATGTCTGCGACGGCTTCGTTGAGTGTCGTCATGTTTGCATTGGCATAGTAACCACGGCCAAGCGGATGAAAGGCGAGATAGTGGAGTACCCATTCGTGGACCGCCGTCCGAAGCGTCGATGATAAGGACCGTCCCTCATGGACAAGGCTTGGATAGGTGGCCACCCCGCCGATGCTAACTACTAGTGCTGAAAGATTTCGTTTCGCAACCGCTG
>CAZUGG010000123.1:0-9906 GCA_964619905.1 uncultured Dehalococcoidia bacterium | reverse complement strand
CGTTCATGGCTCCCCGAGCTCGAATCTGCGGATCATTAATCGCTTCCGGAACAGTGTATAGGGGACACGTGATGCAGATCCCCTCGAGTGCATTGGTCCACTCCTCAGTCGTTCGCTTTTTCATCGCTTCAGTCAGCACCGGTTCAAGACTGGAGTGATGAGTGTTCCGTGTCCACGCCGTACGGAACCTCTCGTCCTCCCCTAACTCTTCCTGGCCAATAACCACACAGAACGCCGGCCAATCTCTAACGCCGCATAGGACAATCCACCCATCGCTCGTCTCGAAGGGCTGGAAGGGCGTAGTTAACGGATGCCTCGGCCCTATCCGGCCCGGCGTTTCTCCCGTGGCCGAATGCCGCATTATCGGGTTCTCCATGTGGTAGAGCAACGACTCCACCATGCTCACATCAACCCGCTGGCCAACCCCACTCTTTTCACGTTCGTACAGTGCGGAGATGACCCCCATAGCAAGATAGGCTCCCCCCACGCTGTCGCCGAAAGACGCCCCTATTCGCATTGGGCGGCCGTCTTGCTCGCCCGTTATGCTCATAAGCCCACTCATAGCTTGGGCCACGATATCGAAAGCGCCTCTCCCGGCATACGGCCCGGTCTGCCCATGTCCCGAAATCGATGCGTAAATGATTTTCGGGTTGCGATTTGCCACCACATCGTAACCAAGGCCCAGTCGCTCCATGGTCCCGGGAAGGAAGTTCTCTGTCAGCACGTCGACTCGCTCCGTTAGACGCAGTGCCAGCTCCTTACCATCCGGATGTTTCAGGTCAACCTGTATATTCTTTTTTCCCCTCTCCAATGAGAAACGATAAGTGCTACGGCCGAAGAGGTACGGCCCCAAGCCGCGTTCCCGGTCGTCACGCTCTTCAGGTCTTGAGACCAGGATCACCTCGGCTCCAAGGTCTGCGAGAACCATTGAGCCAAAGGGCCCAGCCATCGCATGCGTGAAGTCGAGGACCCGAATATCGGACAAGGGTCCAGCCATGATTTGCCTCCAGCGGATTCGGTTCCCGCTCACAAGAATTATATGGCGCCTGTGTTTGACAGGCGTCCTGACGTAGTCCTAGACTGCCGGCTCATCCGTTCCGGCGCCTGGAGGACCCATGAAAACCGTCGGCGTTTCGTTCCCGTTGCCCCTGCCTCACGATCCCGATCGAGTCCTTGACCCCGCACCCATCGCTGAAGAGGCCGAGCGCCTCGGCTTCGATTCCATCTGGTTCGCCGAGCACGTCGTGGCTCCCGCAGAAGTCGCCAACAGTGTGTCGGCCTTCTTCAAGGACGGCCAGGTCCCAGGCTTCCAAGACCCTCTAATAATGATCAGTCGGGCGAGTGCCTTTACTAGCACTATTCGGTTGGGGACAGGGGTCCTGCTCGTTCCCGAGCATCACCCCGTCCGACTTGCGAAGGCCTTAGCAACCTTGGACCGCCACTCTAACGGGCGCCTCATCCTGGGTATGGGCGCCGGCTGGCTTCAAGAAGAGGCGGAGATCATGGGGGTCGACTTTGCCCATCGGTGGGGACAAACCCTAGAGTCGCTAGAGGCCATGAAATCCCTATGGACGGGACGTCCCTTCGCCCACAGCGGGCGTTTCTGGCAATTCCCCGAAGTTCGGTCTATCCCGCGCCCAGCGCGAAAGCCTCATCCCACAATCTATATCGGCGGTGTGGCGAAGAAGGTCCTCGAGCGCGTCGTCGATCATGGCGACGGCTGGTCGCCGGAGAAGGTAACCCCGGAAGAGTTGCCTGAGCGGCGCGCGGCCCTCGAGGAGCTAGCACGCGCTGCCAACCGTGACCCAGCTTCGCTGCCAATCTCAATTTTCGGGAAACCCCCCGACCCCGACATCGCCGCCGCCTACTTCGAATCAGGCGCTGACCGGATCGTCGTGGGGCCGGGCTTTTCAGAGAACGAAGCCGAGTGTTTCAAGCAAATGAAGGAAGCCGCGGAGAAGATACTGCCCGTCGCTCAGAAGCTGAGCCGGTCCTAACCAAGCGCCTTACCGACAGCTCCGTTAAGGAAGTCCACGAGAACATCGTTGACAATCTTCGGGTTTTCCAGCGGCGCCAGGTGTCCGGCTTCGGGAATGACTTCACTGCGGACGATTGGCAGCTTTTCCGTTAGGTACTTCGCCGCCTTTTGGAACGCCCCGCCGTCATGCTCTCCAACCGCAACAAGGGTGGGCACCCGTATCGCTCCGCTCTCTATTTTCTCCTTCTGCGTCGGCCTGTCATCCCTAGTAGAGCCCGCCAGGATATGCCAGCTCTTCCCAGACCATGCGTCGACCATTGCCCTGATTTTCTCTTCTTTAGCGACTAAATCTGGTGTCCCTGCCCAAACCATACCTTTGACACGACCCTCTACCCACGCGTCCGTTTTCCCGACCTGCCGAAATCGTTCAGCCTGCTCGTCCATATACTTTTGAAGGTTCGCCGAGATCGGGTCCCCCGAAACCCCCGCATCCATGAACACGATCGTCGTTACTCGATCAGGGTGATTAAAGACATAGTCCATAATCACCGTCGACCCTACCGAATGCCCTACTAGCGACGGCTTAGCCAGACCCATCTTCTCCACAAACTCGAAAAGGTCTCGGCCAAATGCAGCCCAGGAGTACTCGCCGTCAGGCGCTTCTGACTGCCCATGCCCACGCAGGTCGATGCGTATCGCGTTGTAGTACTTCGATACGGTCGGCATAACATCATCGAAGATGCGACTGTCGAGCGTATGGCCGTGAATGAACACGACCGGATGCCCCGAGCCTACTGACTCGTAGTGCATCCTGAAGCCGTTGACTTCAATATGGGGCATGGTCTAAGAGACGCGTCGTTGTGACCTGCCGGGCATGGTTCCGTAACTTATCTCGGGGTCCGTGACCACGTCGACACAAGCAGGCACGCCCGACTTGAAGGCCCTTTCGAGCGCCGGCCGAATGTCTTCCGGCTTCTCGACCCTTTCTCCGTGGCCACCCATTGCCTCAACGATTTTGTCGTAGCGGGTTTCCTGGGAAAGGTCACACCCCAGGGCTCGGCCGTATGCTCGCTTGACCCCATGGATCGTCTGCGCCCAGCCGCCATTGTTAGCGACCACTGAGACAACAGGGAGCTTGAAGCGCACCATAGTCTCCATATCCATGCCATTAAGGCCGAACCCTCCATCGCCATTCAATAACAGGACTTGTTTGCCTGGCCGTGCGAGCTGCGCCGCCATCGAGAATCCCGTGCCTACCCCCAAGCAGCCAAACTGTCCTGGGTCAAGCCAGTGGCCGGGCTCGTGGATCGGTATGCCGCGGGCTCCGAAGGTTACGATATCGCCGCCATCGCCAACTACGGTCGCATCGCGGTCCAGGAAGTTTCGAATCTCCCCAACTAAGCGCATGGGGTGGATCGGGCTCTGGTCTGTCTTCATCAGCTCTAGATCTGCCTCGCGGAAACCCATCTCCTCTTCATGGACCTTTTCCACCCAGTCACCCGTAGTCTCGAAGCCTACGCTCGGGAGTTCGTCAAGGATCTGCTCCATAATTAATCGGGCATTCCCGATGCGACCAACGTCGTTGCCTCGGTTCCGACCGATCTCCCTGGGGTCCGACATAATGTGGACAAGCTTGGTCTCGTCTGGGATAAGAGTGTTACGCCCGAAACTCATGCGGAAATCGATGGGGACACCAATAAGGATAACCAGGTCCGCCTGCGTTAAAGCGAAGCGTCTCGACTGAGCACCAAACTGAGGGTGGTCCGGAGAGATGGAACCTCGCCCCATCCCGTTGAGGAATACGGGCGCCTTGATTGACTCAATAAGGTCCCTAAGCGTTGCTGCACCGTCTGTCCACCACACATCGCTGCCCGCCATGACGACCGGCCTCTTCGCACCCTTAATCAGTTGGGCGGCCTCCCTAATTAATTCAGGGTCGCCGGGAATCCTTGCGTTCGTACGGTAATTCTTAGGATAGACAACATTGTCTTCGTCCACCTTGGCGTTCAAAACGTCGGTGGGGAACTCGATGTAGCTAGGCCCCATACGTCCGGTGGTGGACCATCGGAACGCAGTGGCCACGTAGTCAGGGACCCGGTTCGTGAGGGCGCAGCGCTCCGAGAAGTTCGAAACAGACTGCATCAATGTAACGCTATCGAAATCCTGTAGCCCTCCCATCAGTTGGTCCTTCACTCCACTATTGCTTCCAATGCAAATCATGGGGCTCGGTGCCTGGTACGCGTTAGCCATCGCTGTGACCGTATCGGTCACGCCTGGCCCAGCCGTGACCACCGCAACGCCTGGCGTACGCGTTACCCGGGACCACCCCTCGGCGGCGTGCCCCGCGACCTGTTCGTGGCGCACGTCAATTATGTCGATACCTTCATCCGCACAGCCTTCAAAGATGTTGTAGATATGGCCACCGTTAAGAGTAAAGATGTACTTCACTCCCTCGGCCTTAAGCGCTTTCGCCACCAACCGGCCGCCGCTTACTTCCCCCATGGGCTAGCCTCGCTTTCTTTTTGGGACATCGGGGCCGCTCAGACCTGCACTGGGCATGCGGCCACCGCGTCGGCTATTGTAGTCGAGCGCCGCAGGGCTGGGAAGCACGCTAGCGTCCAGTCCGCCAGTAGGCTATATAAACCGACAACCCGGCCGAGAGGATCGTCCAGAGATCTGGGTTCTTGAATGCTTCGGTGATTATCGTTCCGGACTGCGTACGGATCGAAGCATATCCGTCAGACCAGAAATGGGCCAGCGCAGTGGCAAAGGGCGCTTCGTTGAACCAGTACATGAAGAGTACATTTCCAACAAAGAAAGCAGCTAGTGCGCTGGCTCCCGCAAGGTATCTTAACGAGACGACCACGCTACGCTTTGTAGCTCGCATGATACCTTCACTGACGACATACCCTATCCCGACCGCGACCACTACCGTAAAGAGTCCCCTGAAGACCTCTTCTGCCAAAGCCCAAACGGCGCCCCCCAAGATCGCCAAGCCTATAGCAGCACCGATCGCGGTCGCCTGCTCATTCCCGCTCATAACCAAGGCCGGGTTCTTTCGTACCTGTGCGCACGTCTCGCACCGGAACCCTACTGGGGTAGAGACGAAGCACGCCGGGCAGATCGCCTTCGCGCACCTCCCGCAGGCAAGCCCTGTATCTACTTGGGGATGTTTCGCACACTGCATATTCTTGTTTACGGCCGCCGCGGAGGATCCTCTATCCGCCTCCGAACCCAATCTTGCCGCCGACGTGTGTCCCTGTCGAAAATCAACCGATAAAGGAACACTCGTGGGCTCCGATCTTCGGGCAGTCGATTCCCAACTACACGCTTTACGAGGATGAACGCAACCGCAAGGCCAAGCCCCAGAATATATGGTAGATCTCGCTCGAACATCCAGCTCCAGAGCGGTAGCAGCGCGGCGGAGAACCCGAGGAAAAGCGGCACAGCACCCCAAAACGCGATGCCAAAAAGAGCGACCATCGTAAAGAGAAGCAGCTCCAACCGCGCTATGGCAAGCAGAAGTCCCAACAGAATCGTGAAGCCCCGGCCGCCCTTAAAGCCAACCCACATCGACCAGTTGTGCCCCACCAAACCTGCGATGCCGGCCGCCATCTGTTGGGCAACCCCCTGGTCTAAGCTCTGCGCGGCCCACACCGGAGCCGCGCCCTTAAGAACATCAATCGCTCCGGCGAGAACCGTGGCCCACCTTCCCAGGACTTCCCCGGCATTACTTGATGTGACCGAGCCTGATCCGTATTCCCGAAGGTCAACACCACGGATGGCCTTCACGAGGTAATTAGAGACCGGAATGGCCCCCCAGCAATAGGCGACAACAATGAGGAGTATCGTGACGACCATGGGCCTGGCTGCTATCTCGTTGTACTAGCTGGACTGCTCCGCGCCGCTCAACGAGTTGGGCCGGTCCACGAGCGCAAACGTCAGGCCCCCCTCCGCGACTAATTCATCATCGACACTTGCGCGCGCAAAGCCCTTACCGATGGGGCCACGTAGACGTTCTAGCTTTACTTCAAGCTGGACCGTGTCACCCGGGCCCACCGGCCTCTTGAACCGGAATCGGTCGATTCCGGCAAAATACGCGACCTTTTCTCGATTTTCACTGAGCGAAAGTATCGCCACGGACCCTACCTGGGCCAGAGCCTCGACAATGAGCACCCCGGGGACGATCGGCCGGCCGGGGAAGTGCCCTCTAAAAAAAGGTTCGCTGATGGTAAACAGCTTGACTCCCTCTGCCCTCTTGCCCGGCTCCACGTCCAGGATGCGGTCCACCAATAGGAACGGCGGCCTGTGCGGAATAATCTCCTGGATGCCACGTGAGTCGAGCATGGTTTAGCCGACTAGGGCACCCCGTTCCGACTTAGTTCGCGCAGTGCCTCGACGGAGGCCAGCGGCGGGCCAGCGTCTCCAGGCAACCGCGAATCGTCATGGATGCCATGGTAGTCCGAGCCTCCACAAGGAATCAGGCCATGCGCGCTAGACAGGTTCATGAATCGGCGCTCTTCGGCGGGGCTGAAGGTGCTGTAGTGCACCTCCATGCCCTTGAGCCCTGCTTTCTTTAGTGAGGGCAACTCGTCCTCCACACCTTTGACGTAGACCGGGTGCGCTAAAACCGGCACAGCCCCATTTGAAAGCGCGAGTTCGATCGCCTCCTCCGGGGTTAACTTCTCTCGCTCTACATATGCAGGCCCTTCACGCCCTATGTACTTGTCGAAGGCCTCTTGGTTTGTAGCAACATAACCTGCTTCGATAAGCGCCCGGGCCACATGCGGCCTGCCCACGGAAGCGTCTCCAGCTATCTCGAGCACGCGATCCCATGAAAGCGACATGCCGAGATCCCCGAGCTTCTCGACCATACCCTTTCCTCTCGCATAGCGCCCTTCGCGAAACCGTAGCAGTTCGGACTGAAAGAGTTCGTCTGTTTTGTCGATGAAGTAGCACAGTATGTGGACTTCCGAACCTTTGATGTCTGTGCTCAGTTCAACTCCCTCTATAAGGGTCATCTCTGAATACTTTGCCACTGCTTGGGCTGCCTCCTCGAGACCCTCAGTCGTGTCGTGATCTGTAATGGCGAAGGTCTTGACCCCTTGTTTGGCGACTAGGTCCACGAGCTCCGTCGGCGTCAGTCGCCCATCAGACCTGGTAGTGTGCATGTGAAGATCTACGTCGGCCATCCGATTAATTCACCTCTCTGTCAACCCTTTGGATGCTTCGTGCGAAGCCCGTTTGTTCGTCAACATCAAGCATCACCGAACTGAAGACCACCGGCCCCGTTGCTACCTTGAGCGGTACGCGCTCCTGGGTAAGAAACCTCTCCAATACTTCCTTGGTTGCGTTGCCAATCACCGAGTCTCGTGGCCAAACCATCCCAATGTCTGAGATGAATGCGGTTCCTTTGGGGAGACCCTTGGCGTCGACCGTGCCAACATGGGTATGGGTCCCGAGCACAGCGGTGACACGACCGTCCAGATACCACCCACGCGCACCTATTTCTGACGTCGCCTCCGTGTGACAGTCCACGATAATTACCTTCGGCACTTCCCGAAGTTGAGAAAGCATTGAATCAATGGCCTCGAACGGGTCTGCGGCATTGGCCAAAAACACCGTTCCGATCACCTGGGCAACTAAAACCCCATTGTGCACGCAGTAACCCTTGCCTGGAGCCCGCGGCGGATAGTTCATAGGCCTAACGATCGGATAATCGCCCTCCAGATAGGGCACGATCTCCTTCTTGGCCCATGCATGGTTCCCAGTGGTAATAACATCCACCCCCGCCTGAAATAGCTCGTCCGCCGTGTTGGGGGTGAGTCCTAGCCCCCCTGCGCAGTTTTCACCGTTGGCGATCACGAAGTCGATCTCGAGTTCTCGGCAAAGCGTCGGCACGAGCTCGCGAATCGCTCGTCGCCCCGGCTTACCAACCACGTCACCAGCCATTAAGATTCGCATTTGTGAGCTGCCGCCAAGGTGCGCTGGGGCTGACCCTTCCTGGAATCCCCAGTATAAGTCCGCCCCTAGCTACTGAAAAGACAAGCTCCCCCTGACGGCTCACCGGTTTCTAGTCTAGCGATACGGCCCTGATCCCCCCTCTTGCTGGCAACGAAGAAATGAAAAAAGAGGCGCGGTATCGGGACCGCGCCTCTTTTTTGTTCTATTTGCAGTGGACCCTCTACTTCGCGATACCCACCGACCTCGTTTCCCTGACCACGGTCACTTTAACCTGGCCAGGGTAAATCATCGTGTCCTGAATTTTCTTGGCAACGTCATGGGCAAGTTTCGAAGCACCCACATCGTCTATTTTTTGAGGTGCAACCATGATGCGCACCTCACGACCTGCCTGGATCGCATATGCTTTGTCGACGCCATCGAAGCTGGTTGCAGTCTCCTCCAGCTCTTGCAGGCGCTTCACGTACATCTCTACCGTGTCACGCCGAGCTCCCGGCCGCCCGCCGCTGATGGCATCCGCGGCGGCAACAATGAACGCCTCAACGTTCACCCGGTCATCGTCGTGGTGCTCTTCGATGGCCGCAGCGACCTCGGGGGTGATTCCGTACTTGCGCGCGATCTCTCCCCCTATTTCGGCATCACCCCCCTCGACTTCATGCGTCAAGGCCTTGCCGAGATCATGGAGAAGTGCTCCTGCCTTGCAGACCTGCATGTTGGCCCCGATCTCCGAGGCCATCATTCCTGCCAAATGGGCCACTTCCACACTGTGCTTGAGCACGTTCTGTCCATAGCTGGTTCGGTAACGCAGCCTTCCAAGCAGAGCTGTCACTTCTTTCGACATACCAAGCACGCCAGCATCGATAACTGCCTGCTCTCCCGCCTTGCGCATCCCTTCCTCGACCTCATCCCGCGCCTTGTTCACGGTCTCTTCAATGCGCGTTGGGTGGATTCTCCCGTCAAGCATCAATTTCTGTAAGGCAACCTTCGCAACCTCCCGGCGGATCGGGTCATAGCCGGAAAGAGTTACTGCGTCAGGCGTGTCGTCGATCACAAGATCGACTCCCGTCGCGTGCTCTAAGGCGCGAATATTTCGCCCCTCGCGCCCGATCAGGCGCCCCTTCATATCATCGCTGGGGAGGGGGACCACGGACACTGTAGTCTCGGAGACTACATCCGAGGTAAGCCGCTGGATTGATAAGGCGATCGCCTTCCGGGCCTTCATGTCAGCCTCTTCAGCGATCCGCTGGTCAATCTCGTGCGTTTTCTTAGCCGCTTCGAGTTCTAGTTCGCTCTCGACGCTCCTGAATAGCTCAGCGAGGGCATCCTCTTTTGATAGACCGGAGACGCGCTCCATTTCTGCGACCTGCTCGCCCCGTGCCTTTTTCAGGTCGTCGCGCAGATCGTCTAACTCGCGTTCCTTATCTCTGAGGTCGCGCTCTTTATGGTCGGCACCCTCTATTTTGCGGTCAAGGGTGTCTTCCTTTTGCGTCAGGCTTCTTTCTTGTCTTTGAACGTCCTGTCTGCGCTCCCTGTGTTCGGCCTCGGCAGCCGTCCGGGTATTTTTCGCCTCAGCGCGGGCCTCTCTTACAAGCTCGTCGCGCCTGGCCTCCGCCTTTGCGATGATCCCTTCCGACTGCTGCTCAGCGGCTTTGACTTTTCTAGCCAGCCCCCCTGTCACCAGCGCCACAAAACCTTCGATGACGCGGCTAATTGGGTTAGCCAACTCCTACCGTCCTTTCTTTAAATCAGGCCCTCCTTTTTCATTCGGGGCCTGTTAAAGTCACTAGTCTGAAGCCATTATTGACCCCGCCGATTTCGGGTGTCAAGGCTGTCGTAATTCGCCCTAACCTTTTCGTTTGACAGGAGTAGAAGCCCTCCCTACAATGCCCGCGTCACGCCCCCACGGCCGCCGGTGTCCCCAAAAGGCGGACGCCCCAGTACCCACCCCCCAGGCAGACCACGGGAGG
>CAZUGG010000122.1:0-34695 GCA_964619905.1 uncultured Dehalococcoidia bacterium | reverse complement strand
CGGTGGCAGCACGAGACGCAACACCCTAGACGTAGTGGAAATGATCAAGTCTAGGTTTGGCATTGAGAGCATGGCTCATCTGACCTGTGTTGGCGCCTCCAAGGCAGACCTCGACGGCATCTTGGGTGAGATCCACGAGCGAGGCATCGACAACATCATGGCCTTGCGTGGCGACCCACCACAAGGGGAGACTGAGTTCGTGCCACATCCTGATGGCCTGCATAACGCCGATGGGCTCGTTTCCCATATTAAGTCGCGGTGGGACTTTTCTATTGGTGTGGCCGGCTATCCCGAAGGCCATATCGAAGCACCTAGCCTCGAAACCGACCTCGACAATCTGAAGCGAAAGGTCGAAGCGGGCGCCGACTTCATCGTAACCCAGCTCTTCTTCAAGAACGAGGACTTCTTTCGCTTCGTCGAGCGAGCCCGGGCAGCAGGAATCGAGATACCGATCCTTCCTGGAATTATGCCAATAACAAACTTGAGTCAGATCAAACGGTTCACAGAGATGTGCGGGTCCGCCATGCCTCCTGAACTCTTGGCACGCCTCGAGCCGATCAAGGACGATCGCGACGCGGTCATCGCCGAGGGCATCAACTATTCCACGAAGCAGTGCCAAGAGCTTCTCGAACAGGGAGCCGAGGGCATCCATTTCTACACCCTGAATCTATCCCGTTCGTCAAAAACAATCCTAGAGAATTTGCGCGCCGCTGGCGTGGTGCGAATTGCCTAAACGGACACCTTGTCCGGAGCATGCATTCGGCAGATTTACGTGGTCCATCAAGTCAATGATGCTTAAATTCGGTTAGCTCCTCGCGCCAGAGCCTGCGAAGACGGGCGATGTGCTCCTGTCTTAGTTCGTTCCCACTCGCCTCAATATTTTCTTCCAACTGCTGAACTGTGCGGATGCCAGGGATCACTGTGGCCACCGCTGGATGACTAATCGAAAACCTCAGCGCTGCGTTTCCAATGCTGGGGACATCTTCCCCGACCACAAAAGAAAGCTTTTCCACAACGGCAGCCAACGATTCTAGTGAATCATCCCTGAACAAACCGGCCCGCCCATCGTTCTGAGCAAAGTCGGCTCCAGCTCGAAGCCGCCCCGCCAACAGCCCACGCTCGAAGGGAACGCGCGCGATGACACCAATGTTGTCGCGCTGCGCTAACGGAAACAGCTCGAACTCTGGCTCTTGGTGAAGCATGTTGTATACGACTTGGATCGTATCCGGTTTACCCGTCTGTATGGCCGTAACTCCGTCAGTGTGACTCTGTACCGAAACCCCATAGAATCTGATTTTTCCCTCTCGCTTATGGCGATCGAGACGTTCGAAGATTTCTCCGGAGCGCAGAATCTCTTGCGGAGGATTGTGCAGTTGATACAAATCGATCGTCTCGATGCCAAGTCGGATCAAACTCCGCTCGAGAGCACTGGAAATGTAATCCGGATCGAAGTCCCGATACCCTTGCCTTACATCAAACCGGTTGCCGCCTTTCGTCGCGATGACAACCTCATCCCGCCGGGTCTTAAGCATCGAGCCTACGAGCTCCTCGCTGTGACCACGGCCATAGGCATCCGCCGTATCAATGAAATTCATTCCAAGATCAACAGCTCGGTTTAGGGCACGCAACGATTCCTTATCATCGGTCGAGCCAAATACCTCGCCGCCAATGGTCATAGCTCCGAAACCAATGTCAGAGATTGAGAAACCAGTTCTTCCAAGAATGCGGTATTCCATAAGCAGTTGGTACCCTACATGCCGATAGCGGATCCGGCCCGGGCTTCCGGATCTGTCCGAACATTGACCACCGCCGGGCCTTCTGCGGCAAATGCACGATCCAGAGCAGATCTGATCTCATCAGACTTCTCAACCCATTCGCCGTGGCAACCAATCGCAGCCATCATCTCATCGTAGCGCTGCCAACCCAGCTCGCGGCCCACGCTTCCATAAGAACCCCTACTAGTAAAGCCACCATTGTTGCAAATGACTATCTTCAAGTTCAGGTTGTGACGAACCGCAGTATCCATTTCCATACCATTCCAGCCAAACGCACCATCCCCGCTCAAGACGACAACTCGCTTGTCCGGATTCGCTGCCTGGGCGCCCAGACCAAAAGGCACGCCAACACCCATGACGCCATGAGGACCAGCGTTGAGCCGATGTCTCGGCAGGAACGTTGGAATCGAATGACGAGCAAAACCCAAGGTCTCATGACCATCGACGACGAGGATGTCATCCGGGCCCATGGCCTCCCGAAGCTCCTTACAAAGACGTAAGGGATGGATGGGGTCGTTGTCAGAATGAAGCAGATCCTGGGCACGCTCCTCGCGAGCCGCATCCAAACCTTTCAACGAATCTCGCCACTTCCCATACGATTCGGCTTTGATACGCCCCTTGGCTTGCTCAGTGAGTTGTTCCAGCACTGCACGGGCATCGCCCAGGATTCCCACATCCACAGCGCGATTGTGACCCAACTCCTTGCCGTCGATGTTAACTTCAATAACCTTAGCTTCGGCACTAAACCGGGGTGCCCGCAGATTGAACAACATGGCATTAGCACGGGTTCCGATCACGCAGACAGCATCCGCTTCTTTGAAGGCCGAACTCCGAGCTCCGGGGAAGAAGAGATCGTGATCTTCCGAGATCGCGCCCCGACCTTGAGGTGTCGTGAAGAACGGGATCCCCGTCGCTTCCACAAAGTTCCTAAGGGCGACCTCCGCTTCCGACCAAAAAATGCCGCTTCCTGTGATCACAAGGGGCTTCTTGGCACGGACCAGTACATCGATCGCGGCCCCGACCAAAGCGGGGTCGCCATAAGCTCGAGCTTCCACACGATACCGCTCGGGATAAAAAACCTTCTCTTCCTCAACCTTATTCATCAGCACGTCGCCCGGTGCGTCAAGATAGACGGCGCCTTTGCAGGCGTCCTGAGCGTGTCGGAATCCAATGCTCAAGTACTCTGGGATGCGATGGGTTAGGTCCATCTTCATCGCCAGTTTGGTTACCGACTTGAACATGGGAACTTGGTCCATCTCCTGGAAGACTTCTACACCAATGCCTTCAATCGAGGATGAACCTCCAATACATACCAAAGGGCAGGCATCGGCTTGGGCATTGGCCACCCCGGTGATGGCATTGGCCGTGCCGGGACCGGCAGTCGTGACACAGATCCCGGTCTTACCTGTAGCACGAGCATAGGCATGGGCTGCCATCGCAGCGGCCTGTTCATGCCGAACGTAGTAGCAGGTCATTCCGAGCTTCTCCGCCTCAGCAATGATCGGTGAGATAGGCCCCCCCATGAGATAGAAGATCGTATCGACCCCTTCATTCTGGAGCCCCTTAGCAACGAGATATGAGCCGCTTACTTCCGCCATCTCGAACCTCCCTTTGATTTCGTTAGGCGCCTGCGTCCCTCAGCCTTGGCATCACTTCGTTCGCGACGAGCTCCAAACACTCTTGCCCCAACTCCGCGGGCATTCCGCCCATCGTGGGGCGCAGCCTCAGAGAGGCGTGGTCCCCAAGGGCCTGTCGCTGTCTTAGCAGGAACTCAGTGCACTCCTCCGGTGTCATCACCCTATAGATACCTTGATCCTTCAAGATGTCCGCGTTTGGAGCTAAGAAGAACATCATGTTGGGATCGTCGTCGTTGTACTTAGCGTACGCGTTCCACTCGTGTAGGGCATGGGGTGCGATCACGGCCCAAGCCCGCTCCGGATCACGTGCTACATGCAGGTGAAATGGATGCGGTTCGGCGGGCTCTATTGGCGCCGGTCCCGGGTCCTTATCTAGCCTCTTCATCTCTTGGCGATAGGCATCCCACCAACGACCCGACACCGGCATGAAACCGTCCGCGTAGCGAGCCGCACGCCGAGCCGCAGCTTCGCTGTTGCCGCCCAGGATGATCTTAGGTCGCGGCTCTTGCACCGGTCGAGGCCTGACCTTGATCCCCTTTAGTTGCCAAAATTGCCCTTCATAGTCGAATGGGCCCTCATCCTCCCAACACTTGCGGATAATGTCGAGGGCCTCGTCCATTCGATCTCCACGTTCGTTCCTAGGTATACCAAACCCTTCGAACTCCTTACGGTGGTAGCCTCCAGCGACCCCCAACGTAAACCTTCCCTCACTGAGGCAGTCCAGTACTGCCCCGTCCTCAGCAACACTTACCGGATGATGTAAGGGCAAGACCATAATCCCGAATCGGATCTGGATTTTCTTCGTCCTTGCTGCGATTGCCCCAGCCATAACGAACTGCGATGGAAGATAACCGTCATCTTCGAAGTGATGTTCAGCTAGGCTGACTCCTGTCATTCCGTTTTGGTCTGCATACTCCATCATCTCGAGGAACTCGCCATAGAGTTGCTGGTGCGAACGCCCCGAGAAGGAAGGATTCCTTAGGAACGCGTTAATCTCAATCTGCAACTAAGCCTCCTTGCGTCGTCGACCAGCAATTGCAAGCCGCCTTGGACCATGTGCCGTAGCGACAGCCGAAGTTCCTTCGTAATGCTACCCGATTTGAAGCAAAGCAAAGTACTCAACGTTGCCCGCCGGGCCGCGAACCACTGACCTGACCAAGCCTCGTACGCGGATTCCCCGGTCCAAGGCCCATAAGCCAACCTTGGCCAAAACAGCGCCATGTACTTGGGGATCCTTAACCACCCCCCCTCGACCAACTTGCTTCTTCCCAGCTTCGAACTGGGGCTTAACAAGACATAAGACGCGGCCGCCAGCCGAGAGGTGGGGCACAACATTGGGCAGTACTTGCGTGAGCGAAATGAATGAAACGTCTACGGTAGCTAGTTCAACCTTACTGGGGAGTTCAAACGGGTGATGGGCGTTAGTTTTGTCGAGGGCTACAACTCTTTCGTCTCTAGCAATGCGATCGTGGAGCTGCCCTCTGCCAACATCTACAGCGAAAACCCGAACTGCCCCCCGTTGCAGTAGACAATCTGTGAAACCGCCCGTCGAAGCGCCAACATCTAGGCACGCCAGCCCAGCAGGGCCGATGTGAAAATGCTCAAGGGCTCCTTCCAGCTTGAGTCCCCCCCGACTGACAAACCTTGGAGGCTCAGCCACCTCGACCTCCACTGCAGTTCGTACAAGAAAGCCCGGCTTGTCGATACGCTCGCCGTTAACACGGACTTTCCCAGTCATGATGCGCCCCTGTGCCTTGGCCCGGCTCTCAACGAGGCTGCGATCAACGAGCAGCTGGTCGAGGCGTATTTTGGGAAGACGCGGGTTCATGGCTTAGACTCGATCCCCAGTCTCATGACCGTGACCACCAAGGATTGCTCATCGGCTGAGTCTTCCTCTGTTACCATATTCCTGATCTGTAGTTAGCCATGTCCCCGTCCGACCTCAATCCTACACAGCCAACTGCCCCCGGCTCGCGCAGCTGGCGCGATCAAGTATGGCAGCTCGGGGCCGCAATGCGCCCTAAGCAACTAGCGAAAAACCTACTGATCTATCTGGCATTCTTCTTCACCCTCGGTGATAACGGGGCAGACGGGTTCCAGGAACAGCTCGAACTCTTTGGGAGGGCGACCCTCGGCTTCGCACTCTTTTCTATCGTCGCCGGCGCCACCTACATCTTCAACGATTATAGGGACCTCGTCTCTGATCGACTCCATCCCTCCAAGCGTCTGCGGCCGCTTGCTGCGGGTGAACTCTCAGCTAGATTCGGCCTGCCTGCGGCACTAGTACTGATCGCCGGCGGGTTAAGCGCCTCCTTCATTGTCGATACTGGCTTTGGCGTCCTTGTCGCCCTCTACCTCGGCATTACCACCGCATATAACCTTCGCCTGAAGGACCAAGTCATCCTCGACATTTTCGCCATTGCGGCTGGTTTCGTCATTCGCTCCGCAGCAGGGGCGCAAATCATCGACGTGCCAATTTCCCCATGGCTTTATGTCATGACGAGTCTTGGCGCTCTCTTCATAGCCCTAAGCAAACGGCGAGCAGAACTAGCAACCTTAGGGGAAGCCGGAACGAGCCATCGGCCCGCCCTGGAGCACTACTCCGTAAGCCTCCTCGATCACTTTGCGTCGGTCGTCGCACCCGCAACCGTTCTCGCCTATACGCTTTACACCTTTACCGCAGACAATTTGCCCTCCGACAACTCTATGATGCTCACTATCCCGTTCGTTCTCTACGGGGTTCTCCGTTATCTCTTCCTCGTGCACAACCGTAACCTCGGCGGCAGCCCGGAAGAGGTATTCCTAAGAGACCGGCCGCTCCTGTTAACCTTTGTCCTGTGGCTTGCGTCGGCCTCTCTCATACTGATCGTCGCCGACTAAACGTTGGTCAACCAATCGATGTCCTGCTTGGTGAATACTGCGGCCGAGAGCGCTGCCATTGTTTGCACTCTCAGATAAAAATGCGCGGCACTTCTGGCTGTTGACATCCACTCAGCCGCCTGTAGACTCCCCCCACTGAATGCCATACCGGGGGCTGGAACATGATCAAGGGCGAGAAGATCCTAGTTACAGGACCGACGGGGCAGGTGGCTTACCCGATTTCCGTGGAGCTGTCTAAGGAGAACGAAGTCCACGCCCTAGCCCGATTCACAGCCCCAGGCAGCCGCAAACGGCTGGAACAGCACGGGATTCGCTGCATCCCAGGCAATTTCGCCTCGGACAACTTGGCCGACGTCCTAGACGACGACTACGCGAGAGTGCTGCATTTCGCCGTTTACCAGCAATCAGGCAGTGGGGACTCCGAGTACGCGATGACGGTCAACGCAGTGGGGACCGGAAAACTTATGTACCACGTAAGGAAGGCCAAGTCCTTCCTCTACTGCTCCACATGTTCGGTGTACCAGCCACGCGGAAGGATCCCCCGAAGTGAAAATGACCCCCTCGGAAACGGTTTGCCTGTTTCTCCAACGTACGGACCATCAAAATTGGCCGGCGAGGCTGTGGTCAAATTCCTGTCCGCACAATTCGGCATCCCTGCCTCAATCGCTCGGTTGAACGCCGCCTATGGTAACGCAGGTGGCCTTCCTGCGATGCACCTGGCGTTGCTTCGCCAAGGTAAACCAATTCCTCTCTCACGCGACGCCCCAAATTTGTACAGCCCGTTGCATGAGGACGACTATGTCTGGCAGGCGATCAAGCTTTTGGAGATCGCCGCCGTGCCTCCGATCATCGTGAACTGGTGTGGGAGCCAGCCGGTGGCAGCTGAAGAATGGTGTGAATACATGGCTAAGCTGATCGGATCAAAGGCAGAGTTCGAACGAGTGGATTGGCATGCCGGCAGTAATTTCTGCGACACCACCCGCATGCACGAGCTGATCGGGAAGACCACCGTAGACTGGCACGATGGCATGCGACGCCTGGTTGAAGCGCCGAAGACCGACGACCGTCATCCGAGCGGGGTTGAGTTAGAATGAGTGTTGGAGGCTAGCCTTATGCCCCTATACGAGTATTACTGCAGCGACTGCACAACAAGTTTCGAGCTCCTGCGCTCTATGGACGATGCGGCTCCACAGGAGACGTGCCCCGAGGGGCACACCGGCGCTAAGCGGGCACTGTCCGTGTTCGCTACCGTTACAAGCGGTGGAGGCCCCATGTCCACGGACGATGTCGGCTGCGGCCGTTGCGGCGCACCCGAGCCCGGTGCCTGCGGGTTCAACTGACGCTCCACCGATTCTTTTGGCCCAGCCTAGCTGTCTCCGTTTTGGCCTCTTTTCCCGTTTTCCGTGACTGGAGGCGACGACATCTTGCGCCTCAGCCCATAGCCCAGCACCCACGTTAGTGCCGCCTCCCCCATCGTTAGACCAGCGATAATGAGCGTGGCATCCCTGAAAAACCCCTCCGGAAAGATCATTATCAGGTAATCAGTGTGCGGGTTGAGGAGCCACAAGTCGTTGGCAAAACTAACGTGGTGGAACTGGGTAAAAACTTTTTCGAAGCCAACCAGGAAACCTAACCCCAAGGCTACGAGAATCACAAAACTGAGCACGGCACCGTAGTTAAGACCTCGACCTAGAGCGGCCAAGTCATTCCGCCTCCCAGCCAGGGCGAACAAGCTCAAAGTCAGTCCAAACATCGTATAGAAGCTTGTCCGCTGTAATACATTTACCCCTCCCATGAGATCCTTTACGTCGACCATATGAAGGATCTCTCGTTCTGTAAACAATTCCTTCTCCTGGCCGAAGACGACAGCTCGAACTGCAAGCAGTTCCTCTTCGTTTCGGAAGTACTCCTTGATTTCGTCGGCAACCCCACGCAGGGCGCGAGGCTCAATCCCCGTATCCTCGGCTACGCCATAGCGATCAAAGCCATAGGTATATAGCCAGCCGCTATTGGTCACGGTCCGTACGTTGGTTGTGACGAGAAAAACCGGCAGCATGATCGCAATCAGTGCAACCGCAATCAAAGTGTATGGCCTCCGCAGGAGGCCGATCACCTTTATGAATGAATTCATGGGCCAATCATCCGAACGCCCTAACATGGGGCAGAGGGAGCGAAGCATCGTTATCGTTAGGCTTGTACCGCCATTGTCATGTTAACCGCCTGGCAACGATAATTGGGCACGCCATAAGTCGGGTCACGAACACCAAGTTATGCATGACTACGAGCAACTCAAGAGTTTCGATACCTTTCTATCGATCATCGCTAAACTGCGCGGACCCGAGGGTTGCCCCTGGGATCGCTCGCAGTCTCACCAGACGCTCCGCCGCTACCTCATAGAGGAATGCTACGAGGCAGTTGACGCCATCGACGAGAACGACCGATCCCACCTCGCCGAGGAACTCGGCGATGTTTTGCTGCAAGTCGGACTCCACTCGCAAATCGGTTCCGACGAGGGGACCTTCACCATCGATGATGTGCTTCACGCAATCAATTCCAAGCTCCTGCGTCGACATCCCCACGTCTTTGGGGATCTCGAGGTCACAACTGCAGAAGAGGTCGCTGACAACTGGCAGCTACTCAAAGACCAGGAGCGTGGGAACTCGAGCGAGTCCGTGCTCGACGGAGTATCGGAATCACTCCCAGCGCTCGCTCACAGCCAAGAAATCCAGCGTCGGGCTGGCAAGTTAGGATTCGAATGGGACGATATCAATGGCGTAATCGACAAGGTCCGTGAGGAAATCGATGAGTTCAAGAATGCCAGGTCAGCGAAGGAACACGAGCACGAATTGGGCGACATCTTAGCCTCGTTGGTCAACGTGGCACGTTGGGTTGACCTCGATGCCGAGACAGCCGTTCGGAATGCAAATAAGCGCTTCAACCGTCGCTTCCGGCACATGGAGCGAGCGGCCTCTCAGATTGGCTGCGGCCTTAGCGATCTCTCTCTAGTCGAGAAAGAGGCCCTCTGGCAACAAGCCAAACGGGAAGTCGGCTAACGAATACCAGGGCGGATTCCCCGCCTGCTACTGGCCAGCTTCGTTATCGGTGATGAAGTCCACCGCATCTTGCACAGTGACGATCTTCTCGGCGTCCTCATCTGAGATCTCGAGCTTGGCATCACCCTCACTGAACTCCTCTTCCAGAGCCATGATTAGCTCTACAAGGTCCAGCGAGTCGGCATTTAGATCTTCCACAAACGATGCGTTGGGAACAACCTGGTTCTCTTCGACACCAAGCTGCTCAACCGTCACCTTGGTAACTCTCTCAAAGACGGTAGGCAAAGGGACCTCCGGTCAATCCGGTTGTATCAAGCTTTGGGAACAGTTGCCGCCATCACGGATCCAAGCACTCCGTTCACGAACCGATGTAGCGTATCACTGCCGAATACCTTGGCAATCTCGACAGCTTCGTTGATTGCCACCTTTGGCGGCGTCCTATTATTGAACGAAATTTCGCAGATCGCAATACGTAATATATTGCGGTCGACGGCCGATAGTTGCGTTACAGGATGTTGAGGAGCATGAGTAGCTATTAATTCATCAGCCTCGTCCCTATGGGCCATCACGTCGGCCAGGATCAAACGAGCAAGCCCTTCCCCTTCTTTCCCCAAGTTTCCCTCCTCAATGGCTCGTTCGAGAGTCGGTTGCCACTCATGGGATGAGGAGTCGACCTCGTAAAGGACCTGCAACGCCAGGATCCGGGCTTTCCGTCGTGCTCCCGACATACTTGTTCTAGTCTCCCAAGGCGCCGGGCTTCTTAACCCTTGCTAGACGAGCACCAGGCCACCGTCAACAGGCAAGACCTGGCCACTAATATAGTCGGCTTCTTCGCTGCACAGAAAGAGTACGACCTCAGCCACATCTTCTGGGGTGCCGAAGCGCCTCATTGGTATCGCCTCTCGGATAGCTTCGCGAGTGACCTCGGGCATATCTCGCGTCATTTCCGTATCGATATAGCCAGGCGTCACTACGTTAGCCGTGATCCCACGCGATCCGACCTCTAAGGCTATGCTTCGCGTCATACCGATTAGACCGGATTTGGTCGCAGAATAATTCGTTTGCCCGGCGTTGCCTCTGTAACCAACGACGCTCCCCATGTTGATTATCCTGCCGGTTCGTCGCCGCACCATGTGTTTGAGGGCCGCACGAGAGCAGTTGAAGACCCCTGTGAGATTGACTTCACTCACGTGTCTCCAATCTTGGTCGGTCATGCGGAGCATGAGGGTGTCGTGATTGACACCTGCATTATTGATGAGGCAGTCGATGGCACCGTGTCGATCAATCACATTCTGGACCATTTTGTCAGCCTGAGCCGAGTCGCTGACATCCGCTATGTGCACTGAACAAGAGCCACCAACAGATTCGATCGCGGCCTGAGTCTCTGAGGCGTCCTTGGTGGCGTTCAAAGCGACTGTGGCACCTGCCGCAATTAGACGGAGCGCGATGCCCCTGCCTATGCCACGACTACTTCCCGTAATGAGTGCGATCTTGCCGGTAAGCTCCATCGCCGTTAGCGACGTGGCTCAGTAGGCCACGGCGTAGTTGCGCACCGCCGCCATATCATTGACGCTGATCGCTTCTGCTTCCTTGGCAATACGCCTGACGAGACCGGTTAGCACCTTGCCCGGACCCATCTCGACAAACCGCTTCACGCCATGAGTCGCCATATAATCAACCGACCGAGACCACTGAACAGGCTGGCATATCTGATCGACGAGCTCCCCATGAATGGCCCCCTCATCATCTATCGGCTGGGCCGTTGTATTACAGACAAGAGGAACCCTTGCAGTCGCGATCTTCGCGCCGTCGCGGGCGCACATCATGCCTGGGACAGCGGGCTGCATAAGGCTAGAGTGAAACGCGCCGCTCACCACTAACGGCATGGCCTTCCTCGCGCCCATGGCACGCGCTAAATCGATGGCCTGTACCAGTGAATCCTTCGAGCCGCTCACCACTATCTGACCGTCTGTGTTGACGTTGCCAATCTCAGCCCCGGTCTGTTGACATAGCTGCTCCACCAAGGACTCATCCAGGCCCAGGATCGCCGCCATGCCCCCTTCCCGTACTTGCCCAGCTTCCTGCATTAGTCTTCCACGCTCTCTCACTAATCGTAGAGCGTCATCGAAGTCCAGGGAGCCAGCCGCCACGAGAGCCGTATACTCGCCGAGACTGTGCCCCGCTACGTACCGAGGTTCCACTTCCGGCTTGGCGCCACGGGCCTCCCCAACAGCAGCCATGGCCGCAATGCTTGTTGCCAGAATGGCCGGTTGGGCGTTGTGGGTCTGGCGAAGCTCGTCTTCACTGCCACCGAAGCAAAGTTTCGACAAGGGGAACTCGAGAACCTCGTCCGCCTTATTGAAGATGGAGCGAGCAGCTGTCGACTCCTCGTACAGGTCCGCTCCCATACCAATATGCTGGGAGCCCTGGCCCGGGAAGATAAACGCTACGCTCTCGGTTTCAAGATCCGCCGTGCTCAAATATCTCTCCATCCAACATCTGCCCTGGCCGACACCGAGGCTGCTATTCGCCAGCCTCCGGCAGCACAGTGCGCCCGTCGTAGGTGCCACAGCTGTGACACGCCCGATGCGACATCTTAGCGGATCCACAGTTTGGACACACGCTCAAGCTCCGGAGGCGAAGGCCCCGGTGTGCCCTGTGAGTCCCCTGCCGAGACTTGGACCGTTTTCTTTTTGGAAGAGGCGCCATAGCTGCCTTTTAGTTGATGCCGACCTCGGCCGACATCTGTCGCAGTACGTCCCACCTTGGGTCCACTTGACCCTTAGGACATCTACAGGTTTCTAAGTTTAGGTTTGTTCCGCATGTGGGGCAGAGACCCGAGCACTCCCGTGTACAGAGCGGTTTCATCGGTACGCTTAATAGAGCGTACTGACAAACCGGCTCACCCAAGTCCAGGATGTGGTGCCGGTCAATTGTAAATTCCCCATCTGTCTCAGGTTCGGCTAGCTTCCCCTCATGAAAAACACCATCTACTGGGTAAAAAACCTCGTCTATCTCGAAGCTCACTGGCTCCGAGAAACTAATTAGGCAGCGGCTGCAACTGCACCAAACACGGGTGGTGACGGGTGCTCGGACCAATATCCCCCGGTCCGTTTTCATGAGCCGCACGGTGCCTATCACTTTCCCGTCAAGCTCCTTATATCGACCCTCAAGCTCATCAACCGAATACGTTCGCACCGCCCCGATATTCGACTGGAGTAGCTGCGCAACATTCCACTGCACGACCTGCCCCTCCCAATTCGGGCCAGAACGGTCTAATTATAGGTAGCGCACTTCATAAGAGTCAAGCTGGCTGGTGCGACTTTGGGATTTTTTTCTCAAACTCAGTTCAAACTTTATCTTGCCCCGGCCCTCCTGGCAATGGGCTTATCTATTGGGAGAGCCCATAGAGGCTCGCCGTGTTCCTATTTGAACCCTCCCCCTCTCTTGTGCCACCATACGCCTCGAAAATAAGGTTCCGGCCCCTTTGATCTTTCCGGAGGCAGACCGCGATGGTACGAGCCATCTCAGCTGATTCGCACATTCTTGAGCCTTGGGGCATGTGGGCCGACCGCATCGCCCTGGAATTCAGGGACCGGGCTCCGAGGGTAGTGGAAGCACCTGATGGTAACGGCCACATCTTCGTTTGTGAGGGGCGATCCGAGGGTAGAATCCGGGCGCTAGGAACACCTTACGCCGTCCAAAAAAAGCAGGGCACGGAGGGGCGAAGCGGCGGTTATGACCCCATTGCGCGGCTAAAAGAGATGGACATGGATGGGGTCGAGGCCGAGGTTCTGTACCCCAGCATGGGAATGCGGATATACAGTATCCCCGACGAGGATCTGCAAGCTGCCTGCTTCCGAGCCTACAACGACTGGCTTGCGGAGTTCTGCGCCACCGATCCAAGAAGACTTTACGGCATTGCCCTGATCCCTACCTACAACATCGACGTAGGAGTACGCGAACTTAAGCGTGCTGCAGAGATGGGATTTAGGGGCGCAGCGGTCTGGGGAACCCCGCCAGTGGAAAGCTTATCGTTCCAAGGTGATCATTACGATCCGTTATGGGAGGTTGCTGTCGATCTAGAAATCCCCATCTCTCTACACGCTTTCACGGGGGTCGACCGACCAATCACCAACTTCCTAATCAACTACACCCACCTCGTTCATCTCATCCCGGATACGCTTGTCACCCTCGTCTTCTCGGGTGTCTTCGAGCGCTTTCCTGATCTAAAAGTTATCTCCGTCGAGAACGACATCGGGTGGGTCCCCTATCTCATCCAGCGCATGGAGTATGGCTACCGACGTAAACGCGGCCGCCACGGCGGTACTTTCCCATCCGGTCTTACCCCTCGGGAAATCATGGAGCGGAACGTTCGTCTGACCTTTATGACCGATCGTGTAGGACTAGCAAATCTCGAGTTTATGTCCCCCGACATGCTTATGTGGGCTACCGACTACCCTCATGACGACAGCACCTGGCCAGAGTCTCTGCCCCTAATGCGGGAGCAGTTCGAGGGCATCGATACCACGATCCGAGACAAGATCGTTTTCGGCAACTGCAATGAGATCTACCACATGGGCCTTGAAGGCCTGCCCCTGACATGATCGACTTCGACTTCACTCCGAAGGAAGAAATCGGCGCCGCAATCGGGGTTTGACAACAAACGCATCTCAAGACCTAGGAGGCCACTATGGAGATCAAAGGCGCGGTTCTCGCGTTTGTCGATGTCGCACCAGAACTAACGGAAGATTACAACCGTTGGTATGACCTGGATCACCTACCCACGCACACGTCGCGCCCCGAAGTTATAGCCGGTAGACGCTACGTCGCCACCGAAGAACTGAAGGCCCTTCGTCGCAACGTGGGTCTAGAGGCATTGCAGGACGGCAAGGGTGCCTATTTCACGACCTATATGACCAACACGATCAACTTCGACAGCTACGGCGTTCTTGGGAAGGAGCTCGATCGAAGCCTCAATAAGCAAGGCCGCATGTGGCGGCAGGGATACGTCCCATACGCCGGTTACTACCGTTTGACGGGAACCTTCGCCGCTCAGGGTCTCCCACTGGCTCCAGCAGCAATCCCTTACCTAGCCCACCGAGGAATCGTAATTATCATCGGGGACTCGGAGAGCGAAGTTGCGAAGCCCTGGTGGGAAGAGGTGGGGCTCCCCGCAGCATTAGCAATCGACGGCATCCATGGAGCAATATCTTTCGAATCGGCGGCTGAAACCGAGCCCGGGCGCCTAGCCTACATGCTGTTGGTTGAGAGAGATCCTGCCGACGTAAGCCTCAACCAAGCTTTGGACGCAACTTTAACTCCACCTGGAGACGCCTGGTCCGCCTTAGTTACCGCCCCACTTCGTACAGTACTTCCATTCGAATACGATTTTAACTTCTAGCTTGCCCATCCACGATCATGGGGTAATCCAAAGCCGAACTCGGGGCAAAGAGCCTGATTAATGCTAAGGGTCCGACCTAACCACGAAGGGCCTCCTATGCGTGTGCTCTCCTTTGGCCATGCCCTTCGCCTAGCAACACTACCGTTCCGACCGGTCGCTCACGCTCACGGACTTTTCGTTGTCGCTCTCATAGCCACCCTCTTGAGCGCGGGATGCACCAACGATTCTGGAGATACGCCTCTTGGCCCCACCTCAACACCAGTACAACCCCGACCCTCCACAACGGTACCATCGCCAAAGGACCCATCTCTTCCGAAAACGGCCACCGAAACCCCCTTAGCGCCCGACCCCAAGTTTTCCCCCATCCCAACGCCCCCAAGAGCCGATCTTCTTGAACTAGCAAATCGCTTCAAGTCTCTGGAGAATCGCATCGAACCGCTGCGTCAGCGAGGGGTCCTCCTAGAGGTTGGCCATACAGAAGACTTTGCTCTTCTGGACCTGCATAATCGTCGGCCCTTCACCGTCGAGGCTGAGCTCAGACTAGTAAGCGACAACGCCTATTTCTTCGTGGAACGCGAGATCAATGTCCCCCAAGATCAGCTCGAGCGTTCTGCTAGAGAACTCGAGGACGTAATCATTCCCGCTGTGCAGCGGCTTGCGAACCCCAATTGGGATCCAGGTGGGGGTATCGATTCCCGCCTAACACTTCTTCACGCACGGATCCCGGGCGTTGCTGGTTATTACAGCATAACCGACCTCCTCCCAAGGGAGGTCCACAGCCTTAGCAACGAGCGGCCGATGGTCTACATGAGCATCCCAATACTCCAGCCAGGTAGCTTCCAATACTTCGCAACCTTGGCCCATGAATTGCAGCATGCCGCCCAAGCCTCAGCCGATCCTTACGAGGAGGCGTGGATCCAAGAGGGGGCTTCTGAGTACGTCGCGGAGGCGGCAGGGTATCACGGGAGTTTCGAAGCCAACTATTACGGCAGTCCCGACACTCAGCTGACGGGCTGGCCAGACGATTCAAACGCGACTCTCGCCCACTACGGAGCAGCGCACAATTTCATGCGGTATTTGAGCAACTTGGCCGGTGCAGATGAACTCGTTCACCTGCTAACCAGCGATCTCGTTGGCGTGGACGCCGTGGAGGCTTTCGCTATCGAGCAGGGCATTGCCGACAGTTTCGAAGCGATTTTCTTTGATTGGACAACCGATGCCTTCATACGCGAGCTCTCCACCGAAGGGGACGATGTCAACACCCGTTTTCGCATCGAGAAAACGCTCGGTGGGGAGGATGATTTCGAATCACAGGTGAACCAGTATGCAGCCGACTACATAAGGCTCAATCCCTCCAAACAAGACCGGCGGTTAGTTTTCGAGGGCACCACGGAGGTTGCCCTTCTTCCCGCAACCCCACGTTCCGGGAAGAGGGCTTGGTGGAGCAATCGGGGAGACAGCATTGACGCTAGGCTGACCCGGCCTTTCGACCTCTCGGGCGTGAGCAAGGCTACACTCACATACGCCCTCTGGTTCGAGGTTGAAAACAAGTTCGACTTTGCTTACGTCATGGCCTCCCCCAACGGCGGCCAGACATGGGATGTCCTCGAAGGAGTCCATACCACCAGCGAAGACCCCCTCGACCAAAGCTATGGCCCAGGCTACACCGGCACAAGCGGAGGGGGGTCGAGGCCGCGCTGGGTCGAAGAGAAAGTCGATCTCAGCGACTACGCCGATAGTACGGTGCTTGTCAGATTTGAGTACATAACTGACCAAGCGGTCCACACAAATGGCATGCTCATCGACGATATCCGCATCGAAGCCATCGGCTTCATCGACGATGCGGAGTCAGACAATAAGTGGAACGCCGAGGGCTTCTATCGGACGGACAACCGAGCCCCTCAAGAGTATTCAGTGCGTGTAATAACTCTCACTCAGGATGAGAAGGTTACAGAAATGTCGCTCGACGCGGACCACCGAGGCGAACTGCATTTGCCTGCCCACGGCCCGCCGCGGGTAGTGGTAGTTGCCGCCGCAGCTCCGAAAACCAGCGTTAGCGCAACCTATCGGATCGACCTGGAGAACCTCGACTAGAATCCTAATCTTCGCTCAGCCCAAGCGCCACATGTGGCGATGCGTTAGCAGGAGCCACCCCACGGGCAACGCCAGACAGAGCCCAATCACAACGAACGCCACTTGCAGATTCGCAAGATCGCCCAAGGCTCCCCCAGCCAGCGCCCCAACGGGCCCCAGGCTGAATGACAAGAAATATAGCGACATCACTCGGCCACGGTACTCGTCCGCCACGTACGTCTGTACTAACGTGTTCCCAAGAGCCAGTGAGAAGGCAGTCGTCGCCCCCAATCCGATCATCGCCACGAATGAGAAGGCTAGATTCCCAACCGCTCCCGTCGCCGCAATGAGTAAACCCGTACCCAAGGCCGCGCCGAAGTACAGGAGCCCCTTGTTACGGATATCGCTCTTAAGTACTAGCGCGACCGCACCGATTAGGCCCCCCACGCCTACCATGATGAACAGGATCGCAAAGCCCTCCTCACCTTGACCAAGTACATCAGTGGCGAACTTCGCCATGAGCTGAAGCACCGACATTCCCAGCATGGCTGCCATAAAGGAAACTGCGATAAGAACCGCAATCAAACGATCGGCCCGAGCATAGCGGACACCGTCAACCAGGCTTTGCAGAAACGGCGCCCGTGAGCCTTTGCTTGAAAAGTTCTTTTTCAGCCGCAGGACCGCGTTGACCCCTAAAACATAGCCCGCAGCCTGAAGAAAGAAAGTCCCTTCCGTACCGACCGCGACCAGGAGCAAGCCCCCAACAGCTGGGCCGATGACACGCATCGAGTTCATGACAACCGCGTTCATCGCAACGGCGTTCGCGAGATCGCCCTTTCCCACAATGTCATGAAGCGCTGACATTCGAGCTGGATTGTTCAACGCGAAGAAAGAGCCGCTGACGAATGCGATCAAATAGACGTGCCAGATCACGATGACATCGATCATCACCAACAGCGCTAATACCAAAGCGACACTTGCCAGTGATACTTGGCTGAACATCATCAAGTGGCGACGATTAAATCGATCGGCAAGAGCCCCCCCGATAGGCGCCATGATGAACATGCCAAGGCCCTGGGTAAAAGCAACAAGGCCCAGTTGGAAAGCCGTTCCATCGAGATCGTTCGCTACCAACCATCCTTTTCCTAGTTGCTGGGACCATTGCCCCATCTGCGTGAACAGATTCCCCAGCAAGAGATAGCGAAAGTCTGCATGGCGAAGGGCTCCGAAGCGGCCTCGCACAGAAGAGATCGGCCGAGGCTCTTCCCCGAACACAGCTGGGTCGCGAGGCATCCCTAGCCAGTCCCTCTATTTTTGGGATCGCTCCGGACCAGAAGTTCCAAGAGGTCAGCCAGGGCCTCTGCGACAAGATCTCGTCGCTCCTCGTTCCACTCGCCAACAATCCGACTGAACAGGACCTCTAGCGCATCCCGACACTCGGTAAGGACAACCCGTCCTTCAACGGTAGCGCTCAGCCAAACCTGTCGTCTGTCCCGTCCTTCAGAGTATCGCTCCGCGAGGCCCTTTGCGATCAAGCCGTCCGAGCGCTGAGTGATGGTCGGCATCGAGACACGAAGTTCTCGAGCCAACTCACCCACGAGGTAATCTCGGTCCATGAGCAAGCGAAGCACCACGTACTGGGGCATCGTGAGCTGATGCCGAGAGCCGACGCGACGGACCTCTGCAGTCATGGCACGCACAATGCCAGGCAGGCTATCGACAATCAGTCGGGTGGGATCGATCGGAGTCTCCAAGCGCGGCCAAAACGAAGCTGATGATTCCTAATAGTTAGGCTTCCTAAGTAACTGTACCAGAGGTTTCGCCAGCGGCTCAAGGGGTCGCCAGTGGCTACACCGAAGAATCGGCATGCAACTGAAAAAAAGGGGGGGGATGAAGCGATGTTATAATGAGCGGCGCTTGGCAGGCGGTAATCACCCCGAATGTACATCGCAGTTCTCGGTAAGGGCGACGGCTGTTCTCTCGAAGCCTACGCCCTAGCTGAGGAAGTGGGTCGAGAGATTGGGTCACGTGGACACACCCTGGTGTGCGGAGGCAGAAATGGGGTGATGGAGGCAGCCTGCAAGGGCGCCAAGTTGGCAGGCGGCACTACCATCGGCATTCTTCCCGGAGATGATTTGACCGGCGCCAATCAGTACGTGGACTATCCAATCGCCACAGGGATCGGCTACGCAAGGAATGCGCTCGTCACCCTAAACGCGGAGGTATGTATCGCAATCGACGGCGAGTACGGCACACTTTCTGAAATAGGACACGCTCTCGGCTATGGGAAACCCGTGGTTGGCCTTAAGACCTGGGCGCTTACCAGAGCCGACGGCCAACTAGACGAAAACTTGAAATTAGCAAATGGACCTCTCGAAGCCGTGGATCAGGCAGAAAAGCTAGCTCCCTCTAACGACAGGATGGGTTCATGAGCATCATCGAACGCGTAATCGGACGTGAAATCCTCGATTCCCGGGGGAACCCAACCCTTGAAGTCCAGGTGTCACTGACAGACGGATCAATCGGCATGGCCGGCCTCCCTTCTGGTGCCAGCACCGGTAGTCACGAGGCCCTTGAACTGCGTGATGGCGACGACGAGCGCTACGGCGGCAAGGGGGTACTCAAGGCGGTAGCTAACGTCAATGGCCCCATAGCCGGAGCAATTCGCTCACTCTCGGCGTTGGACCAACAGGCACTCGATCAGCGTCTGCTCGACATCGACGGGACCCCAAATAAAAGCAAGCTCGGGGCCAACGCCATCCTAGGGGTTTCTCTCGCCGTCGCGCATGCCGCGGCGCGGAGCAAAGGGATAGGATTGTACCGGTACCTTGGGGGTGAGTCGGCTGCACGACTACCAGTACCGATGTTCAACGTGCTCAACGGGGGCGCGCACGCCGACGACTCGACCGACTTTCAAGAGTTCATGATCATGCCAATTGGAGCAGAGTCCTTCAGCGAAGGTTTGCGCATGGCAGCTGAGACCTATCAGGCTCTCAAGGGAGTTATCAAAAAGCACCGCCTCAACACAAATGTGGGCGACGAGGGCGGCTTCGCACCCCGTTTGAAGGGTAACTCGCAAGCATTCGAGCTTATCCTCGAGGCGATCGAGGGGGCGGGATACAAAGCGGGAGAGGATATCTTCCTCGCTCTCGACGTAGCGGCTAGTGAACTGTACAAGAACGGCAAGTACGTCCTGAAGAAAGAGAAGCTGAGCCTGACTCCACGGAAAATGATCGAATTCCTTGAGGGTTGGGTGAAACAGTACCCGATCGTTAGCATCGAAGACGGCCTACACGAGGACGATTGGGAAGGGTGGAAGCTGCTGACCGAACGCTTAGGAGGAAAGGTCCAACTCGTGGGGGATGATGTCTTCGTAACCAACCCGGATCGGCTCGAGAAGGGGATTGACGAGGGTGTGGCAAATTCTATCCTCATCAAAGTGAACCAGATAGGATCGCTATCGGAGACTCTTGAAGCAATCAAGGTTGCCAAGGACGCCGGCTACACAGCGGTCATCAGTCACCGGTCAGGAGAGACGGAGGACACGACAATCGCGGACCTAGCCGTCTCGACAGGCTCTAACCAGATCAAGACTGGCGCGCCAGCCCGTAGTGAACGCGTCGCAAAGTACAACCGCTTACTACGCATCGAACATGAGGTTGGCGCACGCGCCAAATACGCCGGCCGCGCGGCTTTCGCTCCACTTAGCATCGTCGATCCAGTGTAGCCTTTGGCCATCAATCTGACTGGCCAAGCCGCTGTTGTCACAGGCGCAGGGCGAGGCATTGGCCGCGCCATCGCACTCATCCTCGCGGAGCTCGGTGCAGGCGTCGTCGTAAACGACCTGGGAACCCCGACCGTAGACGGACAGTTCAGGAACACAAGCCCTGCCGATAAGGTCGTGAGAGAGATCCAGGAGGCGGGGGGCAAGGCTGTCGCCAGTTACCACTCAGTGGCAGACTACGACGGCTCCCGGCAGATCATAGACGCCGCCATAAATACGTTCGGTCGAATCGACGCCTTGGTCAACAATGCGGGAATCACCGGATCTAAGGCTATCTACGAACTGTCCCCTGAACAATTTGATGAGGTGGTGCAAGTCCACGCCTACGGCACCTTCAACTGCACCCGACATGCCTGCGTGTACATGAAGAAGCAGGGCTACGGGCGAATCGTGAATGTAACCTCGCGGGCTGGCCTGACCGGGCAAATGGGCGCTGCAGCATACGGCACTGGCAAGGGTGGCGTATATGGCTTCACTAACGTAGTCGCTCGTGACCTCGCCGCATTCGGGATTGTAGTCAACGCCATTAACCCCGCAGCCGCTCTTACCCGGATGGTAACTGGCTCCATAGATCGAGCTCGTGAGCGAGGCTTGGACGAAGCCAGCGCGAAACGTATGTTGTCTGTAGCCCAGGACCCTCGGGATGTTGCCGTCGTCGTCGCATATCTCTGCTCTAGCGAAGCAGGCGGGGTTAATGGACAGTTCTTTTTTGTCCAAGGTGCCAAGGTCGGCCTATTCGAACCGATCACAGTAGGGCAGAGCGTCGACAAGGAAGGTCACTGGACACCCGACGAGCTCGCATCTGCGATTTCCGGCCTGACTATTCCGGAATTGGATAGCCTCTACTAGACTAACACTGCGTCGGATGATTAGTTAGGCCTTCCGCCAGCTTGAATTTAGGGGCCGCCCGCAGGATGAACCCAAGGCGCTCGTAGTCTTCCGCCTGTTTCTCAAACGGCCGGTTGGCCATGGCCCGCCCACTCGGGTGATAAAGAGGCACAACCTTCACTCCGCGCCATAGAACCGCGTTCGCCACGTCCTCTTTGAGTTTAATCGAGTGTTTCTCGATAAGATTTAGCGCATCAAGAGCCCGAACCCCCAGGGTCACAATATAGGGCGCCTGGACAATATCAATCATCTCTCTCAGGTACCCCGAGCAGTTGCGTAGCTCCTCGTTAGTTGGACGATCGTTACGGCCGCCGGAGTCCCTCGGGTTGCACTGGACCGCATTGGCTATGAAGAGATCTCCGCGTTTGAGACCGCTACGCTCAAGTAGTCTGCCGAAGTTCATCCCGCTACGATCGCCAGTGAACGGGATCCTGGTTACCGCGGACCCAAAACGACCAGGTGCCTCGCCAATGACAAAGATTCTTGCCTCTATCCTCCCATTGAGCGGGCCAAGGACAGCGGTGTTTCGTTCCATCCGCGTACAAAAGACACAGTCGTAGGCGCGCTGAGCCAGGTCAGCAAACCACACGTATTGTTCTTCAGTAGCCCCGCCATTCACAGTAGAGAGCCTCCACATACGGAGAGCTTGATATCAGACGGCGCCTACCCCTATTAGGTTTCGTCAACAAGCGCAAGGAATCGGTCAAACATCTCAACGTTATCGAGGGGCCCCGGGGCTGCCTCTGAATGGTACTGGATCGTGACGATGCGCTTGTCCTTGCAGACCAAACCTTCGACAGTGTTGTCGTTGAGATTTATGTGACTCACTTCGACATCGGACGGGAGCGAATCCGCGTCAACAGCATAGCCGTGGTTCTGAGCCGTGATGTAGACGCGTCCGGTCTCGTTGTCCCGCACAGGATGATTGCCGCCTCGATGACCGAACTTGAGCTTGAACGTGGCTCCACCCAATGCGTGAGCGATAACCTGATGTCCTAAGCAGATCCCCATTATGGGTCGGCGGCCTACTATCTCCTTCGTGTGCTGAACCATGTAGTCCAGTACAGCTGGATCCCCAGGCCCTGGTGAGAGCAAGATGCCGTCAGGATTCGTATCGAGGATTTCGCCACTTGACGTCCCGGCTGGTACAGTCGTGACGTCACACCCTCGCGAGCCTAGGATACGCAAAATGTTGTGCTTCACCCCCATATCAACGACGGTAATCCGGCGCTGCGGCTTTCCTGTTTGCTCCCATTTCATGGGTTCATCCGTGGTTACTGTCTTCACGTAATCTTGCCCAGCATATGGGGGGCTATCCTGAAGCCGACGAGCAGCCTCCTCAGCCGAAAGCTCACTGGTGATCAACCCCATCATCACGCCGCTGTTCCGGAGGCGTCGGGTGAGTGCTCGAGTGTCGATACCAGAGATGGCCGGTATCCCCTCAGCCGCTAGATAGTCACCCAGCGTTATCTCGCTCTTCTGGTGACTCGGCTGGGAACAATGCTGGCGAACAACAAAGCCGCGAACTTGGATCCGGTGCGACTCAGCGTAAGCTCCGGTGATACCGTAGTTTCCTATAAGTGGGTAGGTCGGAACCACGATCTGCCCAGCATACGATGGGTCAGTAAGAATCTCCTGATATCCCGTCATGCTGGTATTGAACACAACCTCGCCAATAGCAGTCGCCTGGGCCCCGAACATCTCTCCTCGGTACACCCCACCGTCTTCTAACACCAAGACTGCTTCAGCCAACCCCTGCATCCTCCGACCGCTCATCGTGGACCAGTACGCCTCCATAAATGGTTGCCACGACCCTGCCCCTTAGGGCATGCCCCTCCAGAGGAGTGTTTTTTCCCATCGATGCGAAAGCCTGTGCCTCCACTACCCAGTCTCGGTTCGGGTCAACTATGGTCACGTCCGCCAAGCCGCCATTCTTCAAACTCCCAAGGTCAGCACCGTTGCTCCCTAAGACACGCGCTGGCCCTTCGGTCAGCGCTGCCACGGCCCTCCCCAACGAGACCCGACCCGAGTGCACCAAGGTTAACACTGTGGCTAAAGCTGTCTCGAAGCCGCTGATGCCGTATGCGGCAGCGTCGTACTCGCAAAGCTTGTCCGCAATCGCGTGTGGCGCATGGTCCGTAGCTATCGCGTCGATGGTGCCGTCGGCGAGACCTTCGATCATCGCTTCTACGTGCGGGCGTGGTCGCAACGGAGGGTTCACCTTCGTATTAGTATCGTAAGCCGCAACCACATTCGGGATCTTGTCATCCACGCCCCAAAGCTTCTCGCCTCCCGCCACCCACTCGTCGGTCAGCGTTAGATGATGGGGCGTCACTTCCGAGGTTACTCTAAGACCTCGTTCCTTCGCGCTTCTCACGAGTTCCATCGCGCCCAAAGTGCTCATATGCGCAACATGGAAGTGCCCTCCTGTTAGCTCCGCGAGCTGGATGCCACGAGCAACCATCATTTCTTCTGCCGCGGCCGGCTGTCCGTGCAGACCAAGCCGGGTGGATATGCGACCCTCATGCATCGAGCAGCCAACATAGGTGGGATCCTCACAATGGTCCATAATGGGCACCCCAAGCGCTTTGGCATATGCCAAAGCGCTCCTCAGTAGGGTTGGGGTCATAACAGGGCTCCCATCGTCTGAGAAAGCGACAGCGCCCCCTTCGGCCAACTCGCCCATCTCTACAAGCTCGACACCTCTACGTTGCTTCGAGACCGCACCAACGGGAAGAACTCGAATCACCCCTTCGGCAGCGGCTCTACTCAATACAAAATCGAGAGTGGCGAGCGAGTCGATCGCCGGATCCGTGTTCGGCATGCAGCAAACAGTTGTGAAGCCGCCTTTAGCAGCAGCCTGGGTCCCTGTCGCAATTGTCTCTTTCTCCTCGAATCCAGGTTCACGAAGATGAGCATGCAAGTCGACGAAGCCCGGCGTCACAATAAGCCCTACGGCCTCAAAGACCTCTGTCCCCTTTGGAGGCGTAATTGTTCCTCCGAGCAATAACTCTCCGATGACTCCGTCTGCGATCAGAACATCACCGATTTCGTCGACGCCGCTTAATGGGTCGATCAGTCTGCCGCCCCGAACTAATAAGTGTCGTGTCACAACGGCTGCTCTCCAGAGGCCAACAAGTAGAGTAGTGCCATTCGGATCGCCACTCCGTTTGTAATCTGGGCTTCAATCAGAGATCGAGCCCCATAAGCAAGCCCGTGGCTGATCTCGATGCCCTCGTTCATAGGCCCTGGATGCATGACCATCGCATCGGGCCTCGCCCCCTGCATTCGTTGCTCATTCACTTGGTAAAAGCGAACATACTCCCGCAAACTGGGCAAGAGTCCAGCCGCTTGGCGCTCCCGTTGAATCCGGAGCGCCATCACAACGTCGGCGCCATCGATCGCACGGTCTAGATCTGTTTCGATCGAAAGAAACCCAGTCCCCGCGGGATCGAAGGCCTGGATCGCTTCAAACGGCAGGAGCGTTGGCGGCCCGCAGAGAACAACCGACGCTCCGAGCTTTTGTAGTCCCCATATGTTCGAACGTGCGACCCGACTGTGGAGTACATCTCCCACGATAACCACTCGGGTTCCGTCGATTCGGCCGAGCCGGTCACGGATTGTGTACAAATCGAGAAGGGCCTGGCTGGGATGGGCGTGAGACCCATCGCCTCCATTGATCACCCTGACGTCCGCGTTACGAGCTATCACGTGGGGAGCACCTGATAGTCGGCTCCGCACAACCAGTACATCAGTGCCCATCGCCTGCAGCGTCCGGGCAGTATCGACCAGCGACTCGCCCTTGACTCGGCTGCTGTCCGAAGCCGAGATGTTTATCACATCCGCGCTCATAATCTTGCCGGCATGCTCGAAGGAGGCCCGCGTTCTAGTGCTGGGCTCAGCAAAGAGGGTCACGATAGTGCGGCCACGGAGCGTGGGGACTTTACGGATCTCGCGCTGCAAAACCTCTCTCATGGCTTCAGCCGTCTCCAGGACATGTTCGATCTCCGCTCGGGTGAAGTCGTCGAGGTCCAAAACGTGTCGCCTTGGGAGTCCTCCAGCAACGTCCGTCGACGTCGTTATGACTTCGGGCACAGGCCTTTTCCGTGTCGTTGTCATGCTGCCCCCTCGGTTCTGTGCCTACGTTCGTCGTCTGATCCGTCTACTATGACAACGCAATCGGCACCGTCCACTTCTTGGACACGAACGCGGACGCCTTCCTCCACTGCGGTCGGGATGTTCTTGCCAACATAATCGGCTCGTATGGGGAGCTCACGGTGCCCCCGGTCGACTAGAACAGCAAGCTGAATCTGCTTGGGGCGACCGAAGTCCATCAGTGCGTCCATCGCAGCCCTGATGCTGCGCCCCGTGTAGCGCACATCATCGACCAATATGACAGTCGTATCCGTCAGGTCACCAGGGAGGTCCGTCTTGTGCAACGATGGCGGGCGGAGGGCAATGTCGTCGCGGTACAGTCCAATATCTAGTGACCCCGTTGGGACCTCAAGGCCTTCGAGACGGGATACATGACCAGCGAGGCGTTGAGCAAGGGGAAGTCCTCGGGTCATAATCCCTATAAATAACAGCCGTTCGCCGCCGTGATTCCTTTCCACAACCTCGTGCGCAATACGAACGATCGCACGCCGGATATCCTCCTCGTTTAGAACTTCCTTTTCAGGCCCCGTTACACCTGGGCCTGCCCCCAGCCTCACCGCGCGCCACAAAAGAACAGGCCGCCAGCCTTTGCTGGTGGCCCTCATCACCTACTCTGTATCGGGCGCCCGTAGACGCTCTAAATGCGTGTTCTCGCATGCTTCCCTTGTCGGCCTCTCCGGACCGTCTTAAAGGCGCTTGCCTTGCTTGATTCTAACACGCGCTTAATCTACAGAAAAGGCATCATGTTGACCCTTGAAAACTTGTGGACACTTCCGGCGCTAAAACCCAGCAGTCTGGGACTTTTGTAATCCGCCTCCAAGACGCCGTGGTATGATGCCGCATCCTTCAAGCGGCTCCTATATCGCAGCAGCGATAACCACCGCGCTCGCAACCGGCTGGATGGTATCTTCTTGAACGCTGACCTGTCAGCACAAGCCGTAGACCTCACCCGGACTCTCGGTCCCTAGCAAATGGGGAAGTGGCACCTCGCTCGTCATGGCCAGACCTCGTGGAATCTCGAGGGTCGCATGCAGGGTCGGCTCGACCCCCCTCTCGCACCTGCCGGACAGGAGCAGGCGCGGCGCCTCGCCAAGCGTTTAAACGACTTTCGCCTAACAGCAGTCTACTCAAGCCCCCTGGTGCGGGCAGCCGAAACTGCCCGCGCGGTGGCAGCGCCGTCCGACACGCCGATCAAGTTCCTCCCAGAACTCTGTGAAACAAGCCACGGTAAATGGGATGGGCTAACGATGACCGAGATCCAGGAACAGTACCCGAAGGAGTACCAATCCTTCAGGAGTCGTCAAGAGTCGTTCGTGCCACCCGGCGGAGAGAGCTTAGCCCAAATCACAATTCGGGCATCCGCGGTTGTTGCTGCTATAAAACAGAACCAGAAGGCCGAAGACAACCTTTTGATAGTCTCTCACAGCGGGACCCTCCGCGCGCTGCTCCTAGTGCTCCTAGATCTCCCTCTTTCTGCTTACTGGCTCTATCGCGTCACTCCATGCGCGCTCTCCACCGTTTCGATCAGCGACAACCTCTCGGTTGTCGAACTGTGGAACGACACTTCGCACCTGGTTTAGTCCCCACCGGTTAACAAAACTGATTGAGAACTACTCATAGCGCCGCACTCGTCAACTTGTGGAAGAAGCAGGGCGCTGGACCCTATGGAACTAGCCGAGGCCCAACCTCCTGCGCTACTTTCATGATGCGTTAAGCTGGGGGCCCGACGGCGCCTCGCCGCCTCCGCCATGCGTCAGTGATCTCTGGCGGCTGATACCCAACCTCTGGGCCAAGCGGATTGACGTCCGAGCCTGGTTCCACGAGCTGATCTATAGCGTCCAAAATCTCGTCACTCAACTTCAATTCCACGGAGTCGATCTGCCCCTCCAACTGCTCGATCGTCCGTGGACCGATGATCGCAGAAGTTACCGCCGGATGATTTAACACAAAAGCCAGAGCAAGGTGGACGAGGGGAATCCCCGTTCCGTCTGCAAGTTTGAGCAAGCTGTCTATGATGTCCAGCTTTCTCCGAATGATCGGGTCGCCAGGGTCAGGCTTACCCAATAGCGACCTTGCCGGGACCGGCTGTGATCCTTCGGCACGCTTGCGGTTGGCCGGGATCGAGCCGCGCGTGGTCTTGGGGAAGGGTTCTCCGTGCCGATAGCGGCCTGTGAGCCAGCCCCCGCTCAGCGGGCTCCACGTGATAACCCCCATACCGTACCGCGTACTAGTCGGCAGGGAGTCCTTTTCAGCTCCCCTAGCAAAAATGGAGTACGGCGGCTGCTGACAGCGGAAGCGTTCATAGCCCCGCTTCTCTGCTATCCAATGCGACTCCGCGATCATCGATCCGGGGAAGGTGCAACTCCCGATGTACCGGACCTTGCCCGCTCTGACCAGGTCGGTGAGCGCCCCCATCGACTCTTCGAGGTCGGTAAGGGGATCGGGGCGATGAAGCTGATATAGGTCGATCCAATCCGTCTTGCGGCGGCGCAAGCTGTCATCGACCGCCTGGGTAATCCACCTCCTTGAACTTCCGTGCTCGTTGATATTCTCGCCCATAGGATGATGCACTTTTGTTGCCAGGACCACGTGTCCCCGCCTCCCTCGCAGGGCCTTACCGATGATCTCTTCCGATTCGCCGCCTGAATACACATCCGCAGTGTCTATGAAGTTGATCCCGGCATCTAGAGCCGCGTGGACGATGCGCGGTCACTCAACATTGTCAGGGTTGCCGAATGAGCCGAACATCATCGAGCCAAGGCACAACTGACTGACCTGAACACCAGTTCGGCCGAGGACACGGTACTTCATCAAACAATGATCCCGTATAGCTTGGCAGCGTTGCCCCTAGTGATCTTCATTCGCGTCTCCTCGTCTACACCAGCGAACACCCGGTCTATTGTCTCCATGGAGTTTGGCCAAGTCGTATCAGAGTGGGGGTAGTCCGAGGCCCACATGACTGAATCGGCACCGATAAAATCGATGTCATGGAGTCCGGTTTCGTCCTCCTCGAAGGTCGCAAAGAGGTTACGTCAAAACCAGTCGCGTGGTCCCGACTCCAGCTTGGTTCCCGTCCAGCCGCTGTGGCGTTTCCGAACATGCTCGCCTCGCTCGATGAAAAAGGCGAGCCAGCCAATGCCTCCTTCCACGGAGACGATCTTGAGATTCGGGTAACGATCGAGTGCCCCCGTCCACATGATCCTAGCCAACGTTTCCGCCATACCGATAGGACCAATGTGCATATAGATTGAGCCTCCACCTGGCATATTCAGCGTCTCAGCACGAGTCGGCAACGACCTCGGCCTCCCCGAGTGCACGCTAAGCGGCATACCGATCTCGTTCGCCGCGGCCCAAAATGGCTCGAAGTACGGGTCATTCCAGTCACGGCCTCCGGGAGGAATGTAAGGGATTAAGGCCGCGCGAATGCCGGGCAGGTTGGTAAGGCGCTCCAGTTCAGCGATGGCTCCCTCAGTAGTATCTAGGGGAAGGAGACCAACCCCTACCAGTCGGTCTGGCGCCTCCAAGCAAAATTCCGACATGTGGTCGTTGTAGACCTTGTAAACCTCCCGGGCCAGTTCTGGGGCGAGCCTCACTTGATCCATCATCATATCGAGGCAGATGTTGGGATAAAGGACCGAAGCAGTGACTCCATCCGAGTCCATATCTTTGAGCCTACCTGCGGGTTCGTAACTGCCGACAGGGACATCATCCCAGGTCAGACCTTTTTCCGTGTAATCGGAGGCGGATCGACCAGCCATCACGAGGATGCCGAGCGGACGGGGCGCCTGATCGGCGACAACGAACCCTTGCCCCCCATCTGGCAGGTCGACCAGACGAGGGGCCTGGTCCCTAAGCTTTGCGGGCAAGCGTTCTTGCCACAGCATTGGCGGTTCTTGAAGATGGTCATCCGCGGAAACGACGATTCTTTCGGTCATGCTCTGTCCCCTCACCTAGCACCTATGGACATCGAATTGTAGCAGGGCCTACCCCGAAGCCACCGAAGCCACGTGTCCCAGGGAATCCAAACCAGGGAATCGCCCGACAGCTGCCCCTCTCAGCAAGACCTCGACACAAAGAAGAGCCTCATTATTAGCCCCGCCGTCGAAGTCGCTCTCTTCACCAGATCAGGGCGATTGCGCCCTGCGCACCCAACCCTAACGGCCTACTAGGACAAAGAAAGCCCATCCAGCTTTCTGACGACAGCGGCTGGGGAAGATTACGCTCCGAATCCTTCAGGCCGACGATGCTATAATCCTGCGGCCCTAAACCGGTTGCGTCCCGGAGGAAAGTATGGAGATTTGCTTCACCCCAGAGCAGGAAACCTGGCGAGAAGAAGTCAGGGATTTCCTAGACAGGGAGCTCCCACCAGAAAAGGAGTTCAACCACGAATTCGTGGAGGACCCCGGACTCTGGGAGTTCGCCTGGGATTTCACACGGAAGGTAGGGGCCAAGGGGTGGATCGGGCTAACATGGCCGAAGGAGTATGGCGGCCTCGAGCGCACCCCTATAGAGAAAACCATCATGATGGAGGAGTTTGCCTATCGGGAAGCGCCCCTAATCAACCTGATTGGCTGGGGCTTAGCTGCCGGGAGTCTCCTTGTCGGGGGTACCCATGAACAGAAGGTCAAGTTCCTCCCCGCCATCGCAAAAATGGAGACCTTCTGGGCTGAGGGGCTTACCGAGCCAGACGCCGGCTCTGACCTGGCCTCTCTGCAGACGTCGGCCGTGCGAGACGGCGACCATTGGGTTGTGAACGGCCAGAAAACTTACACCACTTGGGGGACGCACGCTGACGTCCTCTATCTTGCGGCACGCACTAATCCCGACGTGCCTAAACACAAAGGAATCTCCATCTTCTGTTTAGATTTGAAATTGCCGGGGATCAGCTTTTCGCCGCTCTTCAACTTAGCCGGGGGCCGTCAGAACCATACCTATCTCGACAACGTTCGGGTGCCTCACGACATGCTGGTCGGAGAAGAAGGCATGGGATGGTACTACATCATGAACGCCTTCTATGGAGGGGGCGGAGGCTACGCTGGGCACTCCAAGTTCCAGCGCATGCTGGATGACGTAGTAGCCTACTGCAAGGAGACGACTCGATACGGTAAGCCGCTGATCAAGGACCCGACAGTGCGACACGAGTTAGCCAACCTCGCCATTACCGTCGAGACCCTCAAGCTCCTGACGTACGAGGGGCTTTCTGCTGCCAAGACGAAGGAGCCTCCGGCCTTCGGCGGTGCGATGGGCGTCGTTATATCGAAAGAGGCCCAACCCCTGTTCGCTCAGGCCATAACTCGAATCGTCGGGCCGATGAGCCAAGTGAAGAAGGGCAAGTGGGCGCCGATGGCAGGCCACGCTGAAGAATGGTACAGGGGCTCTTATGCCAACCACGCCGGGGGCACGCCTCAAGTGAAACGCATGGTCCTGGCCACACGCGGCCTCGGGCTACCTCGATAGGGGGCACATCATGGACCTTACCTTCAACCAACAACAACGGGCCATTCAGCAGACAGCACGGGACTTCTTCCAGGCGAATTCAACCTCCGAGGCTGTCCGAGATTTAGAAGAAGCGGGGCCGGGCTACTCTCAGGAATTATGGAAGGAAATGGCCAGCCTCGACTGGCTCGGTCTTACCTACCCTGAGAATTACGGCGGCGCCGGTGCCGGCCTTCTAGATCTCTACCCTATCTATGTGGAGATGGGGCGAACCATCTTCCCTAGCCCTCATTTATCAACCGTTATCCTCGCGGGCGAGACAATCCTCACACTTGGCAGCGAACAACAGAAGAAGGACATCCTGCCTCGCATCTCCACGGGTGACCTGGTACTCCCCTTTGCGTTCATGGAAGCGGCAGGCGAGTATGGTCCAGGCGGCGTGCATGCTTCCGCGACCCCCGACGGCAACAGCTATAGGCTCCGCGGGGCAAAGGTCCTAGTTCCCTACGCTAAGGCCGCCGAGCAAATCCTGGTGGCGACGCGAACCGGTGACGGCGAAAAGGACCTGACCCTGTTCCTCGTCGACCCCCAGGCCAAAGGAGTAGGAATCGAATCCATGGACAATATCGCTGGCTACGAACTTTGCGCGGTGACTCTCGAAGACGTGCAGGTCGGGAGTGGTGCCGTAGTGGGAGGGCTAAACGATGCCATGGCTGGTATAGACCCTGTCATGGCTCGTGCCCAGGTCCTACAGTGTGCGGAGATCGTGGGGGCTGGAGAGGCGATCTTGGATTTGGCTGTCGGCTACGCAAAAGACCGCGTTCAGTTCGGACGCCCTATCGGTCAGTACCAGGCTGTCCAATATCTCTGCTCAGACATCGCCATCGACATGCACCTCTCTTCCTTGCTGTCCAGAGAGGCAGCCTGGCTTATTGACGAAGGAAAACCTTCCACTAAGGAAGTCTCAATGGCGAAGGCCAGCGCAAGCAAGGCAGCGCAGCACATGGTCCATCAAGCACACGAGGTGCATGCTGGTGCGGCGTTCATGCTGGAACACGACCTTCAACTCTATTCGCGCCGGGCAAAGCACTGGGAATTTAATCTGGGGAATCAAACGTTTCACGAAGAGCAAATAGCACAAGCACTCGAAGCCTAGTCGGGGTCAACAGGCCCCTACAAATCCGTCATTCCGGTTAGTTGGACCCCCAGGAGGCGCATCGTGATCGATCGTTCTATCTCTCACCTGGACGGCAAAACCGCAATCGTCACTGGCGGGGGTCGCGGTATCGGTAAAGGTCTTGCCTTGGGCCTGGCCGCATTTGGGGCCAACGTAGTCATCGCAGAGCGCAACCCCGACCTGGCCAAGGAGAGCGCAGCCGAGATCACAGCCACGGGGGGCAAGGCTCTGGCGGCACCGACTGACGTTCGCGAATTCGACCAAGTCAAAGCAACAGTCCAACAAGCCGTCGACTCGTTCGGGAGCGTAGACGTACTCGTCAACAACGTTGGCGGCGGCTTCCCCGCCGACTTCCTTGACATGAGCGAGCGCGGCTGGGACGCAATTCTTCGCATCAATTTGAAGGCAACCTTCTACTGCACAAAGGCCGTCTCGGATCACATGATCAAGCAAGGGCACGGCGGTTCGATCATATCTGTCGCCAGTATCGAAGGGTCGCGGGCAGCGCCAGGGTGGGCTGTTTACGGCGCCTGCAAAGCGGGGATTATTAACTTCACCCAGACGATGGCTCTTGAGTTATCAAAACATCAAATACGTGTGACCTGCATCTCTCCGGGCCATATCATCACGCCAGGCATCCCCTTCGAAAATGCCCAAGCCAACGATAACCCTTATGCTCGGTCTCTTCCCTTAAAACGCTTGGGCACCATCGAGGATATGGCCGGCACCGCCGCATTCCTCGCTTCAGACATGTCGAAGTGGGTGACCGGAATCAATATCACCGTCGACGGCGGCGCCATGGCGGCAAGGGGCTGGGTACGTGACCGGGAAGGAACCTGGCTCACGAGCCCGAGCGACTAGCACGCCAAGGCAGCTAAGCTATTCTCTCCTAGCGGCAGTGCCCCCGTCGATCGGGATGGCCACGCCAGTTATAAACGACGCCTCGTCGGAGGCAACGAAGGCAGCGAGATTCGCCACGTCCTCCGGTCGGCCCAAGCGTTGAATCGGAATCGTCGGTGCCAGTCTGTCCCGCCAATTCGAGTCCCTGTTGTGATCCATAAACTGCGTGGACCGCTCCGTCTCGATGAAGCCGGGACAGATCGCGACAGCCCTGACATTCTTCGCCCCATAGTCGAGGGCGATCGACTTCGTCAGACCGACCACGCCATGCTTGGATGCAACGTAGGCACTCTGATTGGGATTACCCGCAAGGCCTGCCGTCGAGGCCACGTTGACGATACAACCGCCGCCCGCCTTCAGCATGTGCTGAAGCGCGTACTTACAACAGTAGTAGGTACCGGTAAGATTAACGCCGAGGGTAGCATCCCACCAATCCTCATCCATATCCGCAACAGTTTCGGCCAACGGCTGGTCTGGGCGGTTCTTCGCAGCGTTGTTCACCAACACGTGGAGCCCTCCGTATGTGTCAAGGGTGGCTCGAATTAAATCTTTCACCTGTTCAAGGTCATCAACGCTACAACCAAACATAACCCCATCACCACCTGCCGCTTTCACGAGCCGAACGGTCTCCGCCAAACGCTCCTGACGCTGCCCGACCGCGACAACCTTCGCCCCCTCAGCCCCAAACTTGACGGCAATCGCTCGGCCTATACCCGATCCGGCGCCCGTAATAACCGCAACTTTCCCATCCAGCATGTCTCACCCCTAACACAAATGAGTTCAAAGCAACGGCCTACGGCATGCTAGCTGAGACCTAGTTTCAGGGCAACGGTGAACCTCAAGCTCCCATCCTCGTCCAATCGGCTGCTTTCCCTTCTCCTTCAATCCCGTATAATCTCCGCGGACATCCTGCACCCTCGGAGGACCTCTTGGGCGACTACACCAGATACCGCGACGAACACCACCTCGATGTAACGATTAAGGACCGCGTCGCGGTTGTGACGATGAATCGCCCCGAAAAACGAAACGCCATTAACCAGGCCTTACATGAAGGCCTCGAGTACATTCTCAACGACCTCAGCACAGACCCAGACGTTGGGGCGATCTTGATTACAGGTGCTGGCAAAGCGTTCTGCGCCGGTGGCGACGTTAGCAGCATGGGGGAAAGCATCCAAGACCGTTCGCCCCTCCATTTCACCCGCGGCCCCAAGTACCTAGTTCAGGCATTTGCCAATTGCGAGGCCCCGGTCATCGCTGCCGTCAACGGCCCGGCTGCCGGCCTGGGCGCAACAATCGCGCTCATGTGCGACGTCGTGTACATGAGCGATCAGGCACGGATCGGCGATACTCATGTCCAAATGGGGCTCGTCGCCGGAGATGGTGGCGCGGTCATCTGGCCTTTGCTAATCGGCCCACATCGGGCAAAAGAATTCTTAATGGCTGGGGCCTACGTTGACGGCGCCACCGCAGATAAGATCGGCCTCGTTAACCACGTGGTCCCCCACGACCAGCTCATGGAGGAGGCCATGTCCT
>CAZUGG010000121.1:0-6257 GCA_964619905.1 uncultured Dehalococcoidia bacterium | reverse complement strand
CGCCTCTCTTTTTTGCTTCGGCGAAGTGGTGTTATTTAGGCCCTGAGTAGATCTCAGTGTACCCATAATAAAAATCAAAATACGGCTGGAAGCTTCGGTCGATCCAGAAGCCCTCGAAGTCTTCCACTACGTCTGCTACTGTGCAGCACTGAGTCCTAGGCACGTTTCGTAGTGCTGGCCACCAGGAATGGAAGAGAGCGGTTCGGTACGCGGGAATCAGGTAGAGTTTCTCGAGGAAGATCGTCTGGATCTCGTTGACAATCTCTTGCTGTTTGGCACGGTCGCCTGTCGCGTCGAATTGTACCCAAAGCGGGTCGACGTCTGAGTAATCCCAGTCATTTGATGTTTGGCCCATGTCGTTAGCGCGAGAACTGAACTGGTCTCGCATGGAGAATCCTGGGTAAGGCTCACCGGAGAAGAAGAAGTACCAGGAGAGGTCCCAATCATTGCTCAGGAACACTTTCCGGTCTGACGAGCCAGTGTCGACGATCCCGTTCGAATCAGGGACGATCCAGACGTCGCGCAGGGAATCCATAGTTACCGTCAGTTCGTCGACCGATGAGTTACGACCGACTACTTTAAGTTCCAATGGGTTGTCTTTACTGAACCCGGCCGCCCGCATCAGATCCTGGGCGGCTGTGATGTCATTGGCTCGCTTGGCTGGATCCAGGTGATAACCAGGCCGGTCTTTGAACATCTCAGTTGGAAGAGACCAAGTCCCGTTGAGTTCGGGAGGGATTCCTACCCCGTGATAGACGAGTGCAGTGCTTTTCGTAGCTGCCTGATTGACCGCGTGCCTATTGAGCGCTAAGTCGATCGCTTGGCGCACCCTTACGTCCCTCAGAGCAGCATTTCGGTTGTTGAGAAAGACGGAGTTGAGAGAGGACGCCAGCGGCGCGATTTGCAGACCGGGTATCTGGCCCCGAAGCTCTTCCTGGCGGCCTGCCACTCGGTTTGCTGAAACGGGACGCTCCCAGATCACCTGTCCCGTGGTAAAGGCTGCAAGTAATGCACTACTGTCCTTAATGATGAAGATCTCAGCGCCGTCCAGATAGGGATATGAACGACCCTGGTCGTCAGTGTTCCAGTAGTTGGGGTTCGCGAACATCTTGATCTTCTCGTCGAATTTGACGTAGTCAAGTGTGTAGGGACCCGTACCGGTAGCAGCCTTATTCACCACTTCTTGAGAAACGTCTGAGGGAACTGCATAGAAAGTCCCTCTTACCGTCAGCATGGAGGTAAACCATGTATCGCTGAACTTGCTAAGAGTGATGCGAACTGTGTAATCGTCGATGGCTTCTGCCTTCTCGACGATGCTCCAAAGATTCATAGCTGTGGTGTCACGGAGGTTTCTCGGTGCACCCATCGCTTCAAACTTCTCCGGATTCTGTATGCGGTCGATGCTATGGATCACGTCTTCCGCTGAGAAAGTTGACCCGTCATGGAACTTTACGCCTTGCCGGAGGTTAAAGGTGAACACTGTCCCGTCTGCGTTCGTTGACCAGTCGGTTGCGAGTTCACCCTCAGCTGTTGCGCCGTCACCTTTGTTTACTGAAACAAGCTTGTTGAAGAAGGGTCGATTTATCGAGCATGTTCCTGTACAGACATTAAGCAAAGGGTCCATGCCCCGAATCGTAAGATGCTGCGCTCCCAAGAGAGTGCCACCCCGGATAGGGTCGGCCAACGTGGCAGCAGGTACTACGGTTGGGGCTGGCTGGGCAACCTGCTGTCTCACGACTGATTTGGTTGCACCAGCTCCTTCTGCCTTTTGGGGCGGTAGTGGTGTCGCGGCTGGGGCTTGTGTAGCCGGTGCCGCTACTGATTTCTTTGGTGCAGGAGCTGCCGTGGGGTCGCTGCCACCACAGGCGCCCACGATCAACAACAGCGCTCCCACCAAGGAGACCAGAGCAAAAAATTTCTTAGGGGACTTCAAGGCTCACCTCGCTAATATATGGTTAACACTTGGCTTTCTTCTGCTTCGCCAGCGTGACCATACCAATGCGTTTTTCGAGTGTCAATCATAAAAGGCCTCTGAAGGAAGAATTGGCGCTGGTAATGGATGTGACATAACGTATTCACCTTGACTGGCTCACCGCTCCATACTAAAGTCGGCTCCAACCTAGAACCGGGAGTTCGGTCGAACTCCTCCGATCCCTATTTGGCAACCTATGCGGCAGTATATTGCTAGACGGCTTTTACTCTTTATTCCGACACTGTTCATAGTGTCGTTGATTATCTTTGGGCTGCTGCGTTTGGGTCCTGGCGACCCGATTGAGCAATATTACGGGGATGCGACTTCTGGTACTGAAACGAACCTGTCTGCGAAAGAGATTCAGGAGCTCCGGGAGTACCTGAACCTGGATGACCACATTACTGTCCAGTACTTCAAGTGGATTGGCGATATAGTCACCTTGAGCCCAGGGCAATCATTTAGGCCTCCGAACCTTGACGTGCTTGACGAGGTTGTGGACGCGCTGCCGTTGACGGCCGAGATCGCCCTGACAACTATTGTGCTGTCGCTGCTCATCGCGATTCCGCTAGGTGTGATCAGTGCGGTACGCCAGGATACTTTGATTGATTATGGCCTTCGAGTGTTCAGCATCGGTTTCCTTGCGATGCCGATCTTTTGGACAGCTATCCTGGCTCTGCTTATAGGGATTGAAACGGCGAATTGGATTCCCCCACTCGAATATAAAGAGATTTGGCAAGACCCCCTTCAGAACGTCAAGAAACTCTGGCTCCCGATCCTGATTTTGGCCATTAACTCGGGTGCGGTCATCGCACGGATGATGCGTTCCGCGACTCTCGAGGTGCTGAGGCAGGATTATGTTCGTACGGCCCATGCGAAGGGCCTTAAAGAGACTTTAGTTATCTCCCGTCACGTGATCAAGAACGCAATGCTGCCGGTGGTGACAGTGGCCGGTTTGCAAGCAGCCATTCTCTTCAGTGGCACGCTGATTATGGAGTCTTTGTTCGTGCTGCCTGGGCTGGGTCTGACACTGTTGTATTCCATCAACGACAACGACTTCCCCATGGTCCAGTTCATTGTTGTGATGGTGTCCTTGTTCATCATGATCTTGAACCTCGTGATTGATGTGATCTATGCATGGCTCGATCCCAGGATCAGGTTGAACTAAGTTGTGGGACTATCTGATGAGTGACCAGGACAAGACGCTAATGGTGAAGACTAATAGGGCTCGAATGGCGCCGGAACGTATGCAGGAGTCATCGTGATAATGCACGCGAACGGGCGGGATGATTTGGTTGAAAACGTGTTGTCTAAGATGACAGGGACGATAGTTGCCATTGGGCGTTTTTCACGTAAGAAGCCTCTGGGAGGCTTGGGGTTAATCCTCTTGGGCCTGATAGTCATCATGGCGATCTTCTCCGAGTTCATCGCTCCTCAAGACCCCATTGAGCAGTTCACGCGAACTGCTCCGACTGTCGAAAATCCCTTTGGCGACCCTCTTCGGCTGGTCGGCCCGTTCACGTCGGTCGATGTCTTGGATAGGTCAACGGACGAACCTCTGGATACCAAAGGAGTCGTTTTTATCCTTGGCACAGACAACTTGAGCAGGGATCTTTTCAGCCGTCTGGTATTTGGGGCTCGCGCCGCCGTTAGGCGCTCGCTCTCATCGGTAGTCATTGGGACGACTATCGGAGCCCTTTTGGGTTTGATAAGCGGCTACTACGGCGGCAAGTTAGACATGTTCATTCAGCGGATTGTCGACGCCTGGATGTCGATTCCCGCCCTAGTCCTATCGCTTGCTATTGTCGGCGCTCTTGGTGCGAGTACGTGGACGATCATATTCGCCATATCGGCCTTTGTATGGCCGTCTGTTAGTCGAGTGATACGTTCGGTTACGCTGAGCGTTAAGGAGCAGCAGTACGTGGAAGCTGCTCGGGCACTCGGCGCGGGAGATATCCGCATCATTTCAAGACATGTGTTACCTCAGACTCTGGCGCCCTTCATAATCATGGCGAGTTCATTAGTGGGTGCCGCCATCACTATCGAAGCCGCATTGGCGTTTTTGGGTCTTGGCGTACCGGCGCCGCAAGCCTCTTGGGGCCAGATGCTGAGCGGTCAGGTTGTTCAGTTCATACGCGAACAGCCTCTAGTCGTGATCTGGCCTGGATTGATGATAACCATTGCCGTGTTTGGGGCGAATCTTCTAGGAGACTCCTTGCGAGACGTCCTCGACCCTAGGTTGAGAGGCACCTAAGTCAAGGTTCGCTGAAACGGGGTTGAAGGACTTGCACGTCATAGATGCAGACGGCCATGTGAACGTGCATAGCTCCCCCTCATGGCAAGACTATTTGGCACCAGCATTGGTTGGTAGAGCCAAAGAGTTCTGGGCGGCGAATAACCGTCACCTTTACCGATCGGCTGAAGGGCCAGCCAGCCCCCAGCCTGCGAAACCGGACATTCGTCAGGGCGAGATCGATCCGCATCACCGTATTTCCGACATGGAACTGGAGGGGATTGATGTAGCAGTATTAGTAGCGGGTGGTGGAGGCGAAGAGCTGGCTGCCAATGATTCAAGTTTTGCAGCGGACTTCTGTCGGATGCACAACGATTGGCTAGCCGACTACTGTGGGTCCTATCCAGATCGCCTGAAAGGGCTTATCAAACTGCCGCTGATTGACGTCGAGGCAGCGATCAAAGAGCTTCGTTACCAGGGATCAAGATCATATTCTGTCGGGGCGATAATGACGCAACACGTTCGGCATCGGAATCTGGATGATCCAGTATTCGACCCCCTCTACGCGACCGCTGAGGAGATGAGTCTTCCCATCTGCATTCATGGTGGGGGGCAGGGGAAGGATCAGGTCGCAATAGCTATCGACAGATTCGAGTCACGGATTATGCGCCATGCCCTGACCCATTCCATGGGAGCGATGACTGCATTGATGCAGATGGTGGTTGGTGGGCCCATGGCTAAATTCCCCAACCTGCGATTGGCGATTCTCGAGGCTGGATGCGGTTGGGTTCCCGCCTGGGTCGAACGACTTGATGAACACTACGGGCTGCTTTCCCATCAGGCCCCCTATTTGACCGCCAAGCCGAGCGAGTACCTGCTAAATCGGGCCTTTTATGCATGCGATGGGGGCGAGACCATGCTTCCCGCGGTCGTCGAGATAATGGGAGAGGAGTCCGTTTTGTACGCGTCCGACTATTGTCATTGGGATTGCTCCTTTCCGGACAGCGCTCGTCTGATCTCTAGCCGACTAGACCTCAAGGAATCCGCAAAGACGCGAATTCTGGGCATGAATGCTGCTCAACTGTACGCTCTCTAACGACAGCCCAATCGCTCGTGATAGGCTACAATCCGTTTCGATTTCGCGAAGATCTTGGTGGAGGGGATGGCATGCAGTACGACTTGGTGATCAAGAATGGCACTGTTGTAGATGGCTCTGGTCTTCCCAAGCAACAGGCTGACGTAGCAATCAAGGATGGAATCATCCATCAGGTTGGTCGGATCACGTCTCCAGCGAATGAGACTATTAATGCTGACGGGCTCATTGTGTCGCCAGGGTTTATCGATCCCCACACCCACTACGATGGGCAGTTGACGTGGGATCCCCTTGCACTGTCGTCTTCTTGGCACGGAGTAACAACGGTGGTGATGGGCAACTGTGGCTACACATTGGCCCCCTGCCGTCCCAATGACAAAGAACATGAATACATGACCAAGACCTTCGCGAAGGTAGAGGGGATGTCTCTCTCGGCGCTGGAGGCGGGTGTGCCTTGGAACTGGGAGACATATGCTGAGTATCTTGATGTGCTTGACCAACGTCTTGGGGTGAACGCAGTTCCTTACATTGGCCATACTGCTGTTCGCCGTTATGTGATGGGCGAGGAGTGCTTCGAACGAGAGGCCAATGAAGATGAGATTCAGCGCATGAAGATGGAGGTGCGCAAGGGGATGGAGGCCGGAGCCTGTGGATTCTCTACATCTCAGGCATCCAGCCATGTCGGATGGTTCGAAGAACCGATTCCAAGCCGACTTGCGACGGATGCTGAAATTGAGGAGTTGTGCAGCGTCGTTGGGGAAGCGAATGCGGGTAACCTGATGATTTTGTGCAGGAGTGCTATTGAGGGAATCAATCAAGACGATCGCAAACTACTGATCCGGGTTTCCGCTGACAATGGGCGCCCGGTCATTATCCAAGGGCGGCTGATTCAGGAGGCGATCGACGCGGGTGCTGGCGTCTTTGGTTTGCTTCAAGCGAGGCCTTTCGATCGTATATTCGAC
>CAZUGG010000120.1:0-6826 GCA_964619905.1 uncultured Dehalococcoidia bacterium | reverse complement strand
TGGACTGAAAGTTGAATTCGATACATAGGTGGCACCGTCATGAACAAGGTTAAGGTGGGCTTCTTCTCTTTCACCGAAATTACCCAACCGGATCAACACGTGCCCTACAACGAGTGGCACCAACTGGACCATATTCCGGAGAACATCGCCTTAGCAGGAATTGCCCACGGACACCGTTGGGTCTGTCCACCAGCTAATCGTGACGCGCGTGTGGCCTCCGAACCAGAACTCGACCCGATCCAATACGTTACTACCTACCTCATGACAGACCCCATCGAGCAAACCCTTCGGGACTTTCTCGACTTAGGCGCGCAGATGGATGCTATCGGAGGACGTTTCCACCGTTTCCGAAAGAGTCACCTTGCCGGGCCCTTTGGACTCATTAAGTCGTACGTTTCGCCCAGAGTTCTTGTTCACCATGAGGTTGTGCCTTATAGGCCTCACAAGGGAATCTATGTCACTGTGGCCGACGTCCTCGATTCGTCGCAATTGGATGAAATCACAAAGTGGCTCGATACAACCCACATCCCGGAATTCACTGACATCGATGGCGTAGCAGGAACTTTGTTCTACACGAGCGACATTCCACGACTCAAGATTGGTTACGATCTGCCACCCCACCGGCTCATCACCGTCTCCTATCTCGACGATGATCCCCTAATAGTCGCAGACCGGATGAAAGCGCATGCAACCGAAGCTAGCAAAGACCGTCGAGGACCAAGAAGTTTCGGCGATTCTTTCCGACTCCTTCTTGCTAGCCCTTTCCAAACCATCACACCCTGGGAATGGGATTGGTTTGAGTAAGGACGGGAGTCAAAGTTGAACAAGGTACGCATGGCCTTCTTTGCCTTCACCGAGATCAACAATCCCGGGGCGCATGTGCTGTACAACCAGTTCCACCAGCTGGATCATATGCCAGAAAATTTTGCCATCCCCGGGGTCGCCTACGGGCAACGGTGGGTGTCTCCACCAGCTTACCGAGACCAACGAATCATTTCCGGCAAACTCCTCGACCCAATTCACTACCTTACCCATTACCTTTTTACCCACCCCATGGACCAAACTTTGGTAGATTTCATGGACCTCGGGCGGCGTATGGCACTAGTTGGAGGCAAACGCTTCCCAAGCATCCGCAATAATCACATCACTGGACCCCACATGTTGGTAAAGACCTATGTGAGCCCAAACGTGCGGCTAAACCCCGATGCCTTGCCATACCGCCCTAATAAAGGGATCTTCTTAGTAGTCACGCAGGTCAAAGACGATGCCCTCGTGGATGAGGTCACCCGTTGGTACGATCAAGTCCACATTCCTGACATGCTCGACGTTAAGGGCATTGCCGGCACGTGGTGGTTCAAGACGCCGTCGATGCTTAGGGACAGCGCGGCTATCGACGTGAGTCGCTTCATAAACCCAATGAAGAACCGCCTCATCTTCATCCACTACTTAGACGAAGACCCCTTGCAAGTAACTGAAGCGGTACGCCAAAAAAGCGTGCAGTGGCGCGCAAGCAACCGTTGGCTCAAGGCCCTCGAAACTGACGGCGTGGAAACACTGTTTGCAGGGCCAATGCAAACAATCATCCCATGGGAGTGGAATTGGTTTGACAATGATGCGTAGTCCAATCTCAACATCAATCATTGGTAAACGATAGTGGACGCTTACGCTGCGGTTCGTAGTCGAGTGGCCGTCAGAGAATTCACGGAACGCCAAGTCCCCGATAACGTTCTGAAGGAAATTCTACTTGCGGCTCGCTGGGCTCCTAGCCAGCGGAATCGACAGCCTTGGCATTTTGTCGTCGTGCGCAATAAGGAGAAATTGCAACGCATAGGAGACTTCGCTTCCAGCGGCCGTTTTATAGCTGACGCTCCCATGGCGATCGCAATCGCCATGGATGGGACAAAGCTAACCCAGTTCGACGCTGCTCGTGCTATCCAGAATATGGTTTTGGTAGCGTGGACCCACGGCGTAGGTACTGTCTACGTACACGGCGTCGATCGGGACGCCGTCAAATTACTCCTCGATATACCCCAAGACTTTGAATTGATAACGGTCATGCCCTACGGTTACCCAACGGACGCCGCAAAGTCTGTGAAGAAACGCCGGAAAAGCCTCCACGAAATTGCTCACGTTGAACGTTATGGCCAGTCCTACACCGATCCTTTGTAATCGGAGGCTCAGGCTAAGCGCAGAAAATTTGCTCCAAATGGCCCTTGTTTTATGCTCGACGGCTACCGCCTACTTGATCTAACCGGTCCCGAGGGCCAGTTATGCTCGCGCATGCTTGGAGACCTCGGCGCGGACGTCATCAAGATCGAACCCCCTTTGGGTGACTCAGCCCGGGCGATGGGGCCATTTTCGGGCGGTCTTCCCGGGCAGGACCGGAGCCTCTACTGGCAAGCCTATAACTCCAATAAACGCGGCATAACACTTGACATAACCTCTGCAGATGGCCAGGCAATCCTGTGGGATTTGGCCACCAAGGCCGACGTAATCGTCGAGTCTTTTGCTCCAGGCTATTTGGACAGCATCGGATGCGGTCCAACCCAGTTTCTTACGCAACTGCCCCACCTAGTCATGACCTCGATTACACCCTTCGGGCAAACTGGACCTGATTCCCAACTCCCCAAGGAGGACATCCTGCTCCTAGCTCGTGGCGGGCTGTTAAATCTATGCGGCGAGGATGATCGGCCCCCTTCTCGCATCCGCGTGGCACAGTCGTACTGCCAGGCAGGTGCCCAGGCCGCCATGGCCTCAGCCATGGCGCTTCGAGCCACCATGAATTCGGGGGTCGGTACACACATCGATGTCTCCATCCAAGAGGCTGTCGCCAACAGCTTAATCTCGGTCCAGCAGCATTGGGATTTCCTGAACATCAACGAGCGCCGAGGCACAACCCAGCTGCGGGGGGGCAAAGTTCTAGGCCGCTACTCCTGGCCGACAAAAGACGGTTCGGTGGCTTGGTGCTGGTGGGTTGCACCCGGCTGGGGATTCAAGATGTACCCGCTCCTGGAGTGGATGACCGAGGAAGGGATGGTGGGTGATCTTTGGGACTGGGACTGGGAGAACCGCAGCACCAACGAACTCAGCCAAGAAGAAGTTGACCACTGGGAGGAGTTATTCGGCGCTTTCTTCTTGACTCACACGAAGAGTGAAATCTATGAACAGGCACTTGAGCGCCACATCATGCTGTTCCCGACCTATACGATGGGGGACCTCGTTGGGTATCGGCAACTCCTCGAGCGCGACTACTTCGTTGATGTCGTCCTCGCTGGTGCAGACGCCCCAGTGCAATTCCCTGGTGCTTGGATACAGACCACACATCACGAATGGGCAATGCGACGTCGCGCACCCACCATAGGCGAACACAACCGAGAGATTTATATCGAGGAACTTGGGATGAGCGAATCAGACCTCGCCTCTCTGAAATCCGTTGGAGCGATCTAAGGATGCACGAAAGCACCCGCCATACCCCTCCAGCCAATAACCGGTCTTCTCCGCAGCTAGGTCTCCCTCTTGCGGATATCCGTGTCGTTGATTTCAGCTGGGCCGTAGCCGGTCCTGCCACCACTAAAATCCTAGCCCTATTCGGTGCAGACGTAATCAAGATTGAGAGCCGAGCCCGGATCGACGGAGGTCGTTTGGGGACTCCGTTCCTAAACGGCAGACCTGGAATCAACAAATCAGGTTACTTCTCGAACCACAACACCTCGAAGCGGAGTATCCGCCTCGATCTCTCTAAGCCAGAATCAAAGAAGATCGTCAAGCGATTGGTCTCTGTAGCCGACGTAGTTGCAGAGAGCTTTTCCACCGGCGTCCTCGATCGCCAGGGCCTCAACTACGACACGCTGACACAAACCAAACGCGATCTCGTCATGATCAGCCTCACCATGCAGGGACACACGGGACCATTTTCAACTCACGTTGGATTTGGACGCACTCTCGCAGCATTGGCAGGTTTCGACCATTTAACTGGCTGGCCTGACAGCAACCCCGCGGGGCCAAACCAACCTTATACGGACCTTGTCGTGCCTTGGTTTGCTGTAACCGCCATCATTTCGGCCCTACAACGGCGCCACCAAACAGGTCAGGGGCAACACATAGATCTGTCACAATTAGAGGCCTCCCTTCATTTTCTTGCTCCAGCGCTCCTCGACTACACGACCAACGGCAACGTCCAAGATAGAGTGGGCAACAGGGTGCCAGGAGCTTCTCCCCACGGAGTCTTCCCCTGCTCTGGCGGCGATCGATGGATCGCAATCGTCGTAAACGGGGATCAAGACTGGCAGGCTTTGTGCAACGCAATGGACGCCCCATCACTCGCAGATGATTCACGCTTTGCAACCCTCCTCAGCCGTAAAACCAACGAAGATTTGCTTGAAACGATCCTCGCCGAATGGACTAAGCCTAAAGAAGCGGACGATGTTGTCCAATGCCTCAGCGAAGCAGGCGTACACGCCGCTCTCGTGGCAAGAGGCGAAGACCTCCACCGTGATCCGCAACTTGCCCACCGGGGACACCTAAAAGTGATGGAGCACCCCATAACGGGCTACAGAACTCATTCGCGGCCTTCCTTCCGGTTCTCTAATCTGGAACTCGATCACCGGCGAGCGCCTCTCTTCGGTGAACACGAGGAGGAGATCTACGGGAATCTTCTCGGAATCCCTATGCGAGAGGTGCAGCGGCTGCGAGAGTCAGGCGTCATCGGCTAACTCAAACGTCGACCCTGCGCCAGTCTGACCTCGAATGCACCCTGGGGAAAATCTGGGGGTGTAGGATCTCAGCCATGATCTCCAGGCCGTCTACCGTCCGTGGGCCAGGACGGTTGTAATAAGAAGAGCCATCGACAGCATACACTTGGCCTCTTTGAACCGCAGCGATCTCATTCCATTGCGGTGGGAATGCAATGTCGGAAAGCGAGTGGACCGTATCTTCGAGATGATATCCACAGGGCATCATGATCACCACCTCTGGATTGTAGTCCGCAATAGAGTCCCACGTTGCCTGTACAGACGGCTCCCCTTCATTACCCAAACCGTCTTCCCCGCCGGCCAGTCTGATCATCTCAGGGACCCAGTGCCCTCCAATAAAAGGCGGATCCAACCACTCCATCGCGAAGACCCGAGGACGCCTAGAAACAACCTTTGACGCCATCTCAACGGCGTCAATCCGGGCTCGCAAAGATGTGACCACATCGGCAGCGGCTCCGGGCACTCCCGCTTCTTCCCCAACCTTGGAGATGGTTTCCAGAATGCTTTGCAATGAGGTCGGCTCGAGCGAGAGAACCTTTCGTGAACTGGGTAATAGTCGAACCGCTTTTTGAACCTCCCCGTAGGAGACGGCACAAACGTCACAGAGTTCCTGCGTAAGGACCAAGTCCGGGTCAATGCTTTCGAGCACCTCTTGGTTAAGAGCATAGATACTGCTCCCACTGTGTACTGCCTCAGTTATATGGCGATGGATCTCTGCCTGCGAACTGGATGAATGGTCAATCAGGGAGCGTGTCACGGCCCGCTTGTTCGAAGTTTCCTCTGGGAAATCGCATTCGTGGGTAACCCCCACAAGGCTATCGCCGAGTCCAAGGGCGTAGACAATCTCAGTACTGCTCGGAAGGAGGGAACAAATACGCACTTAAACACTCCTCGGGTCTAGCCCATTGTAGGGAGCCACGTACCCCTCCTCAACCACCCTGTTCTAGCCCCGTCACTTCTAGTTAATCATTTCGCGCATGCCGTTCATGGTGATGTACACTTGTGTTGAACCGCGTCCCAATGCCCCTTGTCCATTAAGAGTTTTCTATGTCCGAACACCTCCACCTAACGAGCACTGAGCAGTTCGACCGAGTTTGGGTTGAGAAGTCCGTTTTCGAAGTTGCTGACCAGTACAAGAAGGGGGAGTTGCCCCGACCCGGTCTCGAGGGCCAGGCTCTTTACTGCCTCTTCTACGAGCCAAGCTTCGTCACCCGGGCCTCGTTCGAGCGAGCCTTCGGTCTCTTAAACGGTGCTGCTTACCAAACCGAGGACGCATCTCAGTTTTTTCCCGTTCGGACCCCGAACTATATTGAAGACGTCATCCAGATCCTCTCGAGCCTGCACTTTAACGTTGTCGTTCTCCGGAGTAGTGAGGAGGGCATCATCGAACGGGCTAGTTCCATTGACGTCGTTCCCCTCATAAACGGCGGCAGCCTGGACGACCATCCCACGCAGTCCCTAGCGGACTTGTACACAATCCAGAAAGAATTAGGCTCTATCGATGGGGTTCACGTGTCGATAGTGGGGCGCCTCGAGCACCGAAACGTCAGCGCTTTACTCAAAGGCTTAGCCCTATATGACGACGTGAAGGTGACTTTAATTCCATTTAGCGGACAGATCGACCCTGCCGTTTCCGCCTATTGCGAATCAAAAGGCCTCCAACTCGAAATGGTCCGGGATTTCGATGGCCTTAAGAACGCAGATGTTGTCTATCTCAACGGTCCACGGACAGTCGCACACGCCCAACTGCTGAACACTCGTAGCGCCTTCAACCTTGTCATAGATGAGTCATTCAAGAGCCGACTGAAATCGAACACAATCATCATGGACCCAATGCAACGTAGCGGGGACTTCACATTCCACGTGACGGACAACCGAATCGCAACTTACCGACAGGCGGAAAACGCACTCTTCGTTCGCATGGCCGTTTTGTCGACAACTTTGTGCCGCTAGCAGCGCACGTTAAGACCGCTGCGATACTCATGGATTGGACGCACTGAGTAGTCAGCTTCGCCGTTGACCAGGCTTTCCGCCGCGGCTCGCGCCGTGTCCAGGGACGTAAAGCCCGGAATGCG